>CBFDCH010000075.1:0-8066 GCA_965603235.1 uncultured bacterium
GAAAGAATAACAGGCAAGGAGGTTGAATGAAGTATATATCAAGGCAGGAGGAATTTATTCTTTTAACCGTTCATCAATTAAAGGACCGTGCATATTTGGTTGAAATTCAGAAAAACCTTGCCATCATCACTGATAAAAATTGGTCCGTCAGTTCTGTATACGTACCCCTGGACAAGCTTGAGAGAGCCGGATATCTAAAGAGCAATATTGGCGAACCCACTGCTCGCAGGGGGGGCAAAGCCATAAAATTCTACACCTTAACACCCCAGGGATTCGAGGCTCTGGCAGATGTAAAACGAATTCACAACAGAATATGGGAAAACAACCCTGACCTGCTACTGGAAAAATGAAACCTCCATTATTAGCTGACTGGATATTAAAAATAATGCTGCCCCAGCAGGATTCTGAGTATCTTCTAGGAGATTTCCAGGAAATTTTTATAAAAAAAATGGAAAAAAACGGCCGACTCAGGGCCAACATCTGGTACTGGTATCAAGTTTTACGCAACACACCAGGTTTTGTAAAATATTTTTTCTTCGGGAGAGCAATTATGTTCAAGAACTACTTTAAAATGACTTTACGACAATTGGTTCGCAATTGGGGATTTTCATTTATTAATATCACCGGTTTAAGTCTGGGGCTTGCCTGTTGCATCCTGATGATGGTTTGGGTGGGTAATGAATTCCGTTTCAATCAATTTCACCAGAAAAAGGACCGCCTGTACCGGATTTATACTGACGTTACGTTAAACAATGGCCAGCGCAACATCTCTTCATCTTCATTTTTCCCCCTGGCTGAGCTGCTGGCAAGACAATGCCCGGACATACGTAATGCTACCCGTGTAGCTGTGAACTCCGGCTGGAAAATATCATATAAGGGCAACAAATTTTACAACGATCGCCTGATTTTTGCTGACCCTCCATTCCTCACCATGTTCTCTTTTCCTCTGGTACGGGGTAATAGTAAAACTGCCATGAAGAACAAGTTATCTGTAATACTAACTGAGAATGCCTGCAAAAAATACTTTGGCAATGAAAATCCCATTGGCAAAACCTTAACCATCAAGGACCAGTACGATGTCCAGGTCACCGGTATAACAAAAAATATCCCCAAAAACTCAACGTTCCAATTTGACCTTCTTTTTCCCTATCCGCTGTATTGGGGGCCCCAATGGCAGGGTAAATCCTGGGGAGGGAATCCCCTGGAAACATATGTGGAGACCATTGCCAGCGCTAATTTGCAGCAGGCGGAAGCAAGAGTTAACCAGGCGGTTAAAGCCCATGCCCCTATTCCCAAAGACATTCAGGTAGCTTTCCGCCTGCAGCCCCTTACACGGCTGCACCTGTACAATATCAGAGGTGGAGGTTTAATTAATTCTCTCACTGTTTTTACCCTTATCTCCCTCTTCATCCTGATTATCGCCTGTATAAATTTCATGAATCTCGCCACAGCCAGGGCTGCCAACCGGGTAAAAGAAGTGGGCATGCGCAAGGTTGTTGGAGCACGAAAATCAGACCTGATACAACAGTTTATTGGAGAATCAATAATGCTGGCTTTCATCGCTCTTATTTTTGCTAATATTCTGGCAGCCCTAATCCTACCAATAATGAATAACCTGCTGAATAAAAACCTGAGCCTGCAAATTTTATTAAATCCAGGATTTATTCTTCTGCTGATCGGCTTAACTCTGGTTACCGGAATACTTGCTGGTACGTATCCGGCATTTATTCTGGCCAAATTCCAACCCATAAAAATTTTTAGGGGCGGCTTAACTATAGGAACAGGTAGAGTTGTTTTCAGAAAATTTCTGGTGGTTTTCCAATTTTCATTGGCCATTTTCTTAATAATTGGCACCTTGGTGGCTGCCCGCCAACTGAAACTCTTTGACACCAGAGACCTCGGGTATAACAAAGAAAATATATTGGGTCTAGTAATGGACAGCCAGTTAAAAACACAATATCGAGCTTTAAAGACAGAATTGTTGAAAGAACCTGGAATAGTAAGTATTAGCCGCAGCTTGCAGCACCCTGCATACATCAATTCCACAGCCCTGGTAAAATGGCCTGGAATATCAGCAAAAGAGAGGATCAGTATGAACTGGGATGTTGTTGGTTATGATTATTTTGCTACTTTTGATATGAAAATTCTTCAGGGCCGGCCATTTTCCCCCCGTTTTACCACGGATAGACAAAGTGCCTTTATTGTAAATGAAGAGGCGGTCAAATTGATGGGCCTTAAAAATCCCTTAGGGAGCCAGCTTAAAATGATGAATTGGACCGGCAAAATCATCGGTGTAGTTAAAAATTTTCATTTTCAACCCCTTAAATACCAGATAAAACCATTTGTTTTCAAACTGAATCCCAATTGGACCAACAATCTCTTTCTTCGATTTAAGCCTGATAACTTTCAGTCCACCCTGGCCTATATAAAAAAGCAGATGGAAAGATTAAGTCCTGGCTACCCGTTCCAACATCATTTGTTAAAAGATGCCTTGGACAAAAGTTACGGCAGTGAGCGAAAAATTGGCAGAACTATTTCCTATTTTTCGATAATCTCAATATTCATCTCCTGCCTGGGATTGTTTGGGCTGGCCTCACTTCTGACAGTAAAAAGAACCAAAGAAATTGGTATTCGCCGTACTTTGGGGGCTTCTCCTTTAGGTTTGATTTTTTTTATAGCCAAGGACTTTTTAAAATGGGTTGTCCTAGCCAATTTATTTGCCTGGCCACTGGCCTACCTGGTACTGAACAGATTCCTGCGGGATTACGCCTACCGCATCACCATAAATTTAGAAATCTACCTCTATGCCGCAGTAATGGTATTGATGATTGCCCTGAGCACAATAGCCTATCAAACCATCAGAGCCTCCCGCACCAATCCGATTGATGCTCTAAAATCGGAGTAAAAAACCGGAGCAAAAATGGCGAGGGTTCCGGTGAATTCATTCACAACTATAAAAAGAGGAAGGTCAATGCAACCGATAAAACTTATACACTGAATCAGTGGAAGGAATAAATCGGCAGCAACTGGCCCAGTTTTGAAAAACAGGTAAACATCATATTCCCCCAATATTTTCCCCCCTTTTAGAAAACCATTAGCCAATATTTGTAAGTTCGAGATTATGTGATATATTACTGTCTCAGGAAAATTCTCATGAAAGTGATTTATGTAACAGATTTACATGGAAATAAATGGAAATTTGAGAGAATCTTTGAATTGGCAAATGATCATAAGGTCAAGGCAGTGATCAATGGCGGTGACCTTCTGCCAGAGAGCAATTTTAAAAAGCAGGAAAGTTTTATTTCTCACTACCTTGACAGCCATTTTGCTAAATTCGACAAGACAGAGATTTATTATATTTATTACCCCGGAAACAATGATCCCAGGATATTTGATCCAATATTTGAAAGGATCTCAAACAAATATCCATTCATAATTTGTGTTGCTCAGAGCAGATTTGAGCTTAATGGCTTTGAATTTGTTGGCATGAACTGGGTTGTTGATTATCCATTTCTGATCAAAGACAGGTGCAGAATGGATACAAAAGATTACTTATTCCAGGAGCAGTATGGAAAAGGCAAGCTGTCAACTATCCAGGGATGGCAGGAAATTGATGACTGGTTTGATTACGCGAAAAAACTGCCAACCATTGAAGATGAGTTAAATCGATTGGCAAAACCCAAAGAGTTTGCCAGGAGTATCTACATTTTACACATGCCCCCTGCCTGGCTGGGACTTGATAGCTGTGCTATTGGCATCAATATAGGATCAAAGGCAATTTACAACTTCATAAATAAAAACCAGCCCAGATTTTCACTCCACGGTCACATTCATGAATCTCCCGATGTTTCAGGCCATTGGAAGGCCAGGCTCGGGAATACTCTCTGCATACAACCAGGACAAAAAGAGGACTTGACTTATGTGATCATGGATCTTGAGACAAAAAAAATTGAAAGAACCAGGGAGATAAGACGATAAAATCATAATTTATGTTGTCCGGCTGAAATTATTAAAAACGCAAACAAATGGTTAAGTATTTTTTTTTTTCATTGTTATAATTATATGGTAAGATATTGCTTTGTAGCCCATGACAAAAAAAAATTCTGGAGAAACGAGGAGTTTAATATGAAATCAATTATCATCGCTGCCGGAATGGGAAATCGGTTAAAACCTTATACCAATGATATGCCCAAATGCATGCTTAAATTCGGGGGCAAAACCATACTGGAACGCCAGCTGGATGTTTACAAAGCCTGCAATATAAAAAATATCGCTATAATTAAGGGCTACAAGCAAGAAAAAATCAAATATTCAGGAATAAAATATTATATAAATGATAATTATCAAAATAACAATATTTTAAATTCCCTGTTTTATGCTGAGGAAGAAATTGAGGGTGATGTTATAATTTCCTATTCAGATATTCTCTTTGAAAATCAAGTTGTGGAAAGACTTTTGGGATCTAAAAAAGACATTTCAATTGTGGTGGATATTGACTGGAGGGGTTATTATGTTGACCGCAATGACCACCCGATTGAGGAAGCCGAAAATGTTATTTTTGATGCGGAAAACAATGTAATTGAAATCGGAAAAATTTTAACAACAAAACGTGATGTTCACGGTGAATTTATAGGCATGATAAAACTTACCCCAAGGGGTTCCGAGATTTTTAAAAGACATTATAAGCGATGCAAAAAGCTTTACCAGGGAAAACCTTTTCAAAGAGCGAAAAGCTTTGAAAAAGCTTATTTAACAGATATAATCCAGGAAATGGTTGATTTAGGAGTACCCATCCATTGTGTGATTATTGAACGTGGCTGGAAAGAAATCGATACGGTCGAAGATTTTAAAAAAGCCTTAAAAGAATTCGGAGATTAAATAAGGAGGAAGTATGAATCGAACATTTTTGAACCTTTGGACTTCCTATGCGACGTATTACTTCGGAAAGGTAAATTTGAGCATAGTTGTACCGGCCCTTTTGGCGACCTACAAGGATTTGGATATGTATAGCGTGGGTTTGGTTTCCAGTGGGTTTTTCTTTGCATATGCCATTGGTCAATTCCTGCATGGCCAGATTTCAGAACGTTTTAATCCTTTTACCTACATCGCCATCGGTCTCATTTGCTCGGCCGGCATGAACTTAATCCTAGGATTTTCTGCTGGATTTTTTATCATATTATTTATCGGGGAAATTCTTGACGGTGGATTTCAGGCTATGGGGTGGTCTTCTATTGTTAGGGCCAATGCTGAAATTCAAAAAAGTGCCAAAGATAGGGAAAGAACCTCTACGATCCTTGGTACTTCGTATCAGGCAGGAAACTCAATTGCCTGGCTAATTTCCGCATTTAGTGTTGGTACCTGGGGTTGGAAAGCAGGTTTTTTTGTGGCAAGTGTTTTCTTATTGCTTAGGGGAATAACACTTCTCATTACCAAACCAAAGATGGATTTCAAACCGAAACAAGAGATGAAATCCCAAATCAAGGCAACATTATCATTTCCCATAATCATGAGTGGTGTTTCTTTGTGTTTATTGAATATGGTTCGTTACGGCGTTATTACCTGGATTCCACTATATTTCTTCATTGAAGGAAATTTTACTGTTGGTGAAATGGGAAAAGTTGGATTAAAAGTATTCCTGATTCCAATTTTTGGTATTCTTGGAACCTTGGTCTATAACAAGATTAAGATTAACAAAGATGTTACCAGCATATTCTTTTTGGGTCTTTTGGGGGTTAGTTTTGTTGTGTTTCCTTTCACCAGCGGTACTCTGGCAACATTTGTTTTGTTGATCGGCAGTTTTTTCTTATATGGACCCCATGTTTTTCTGGTCGCAACTTGCCCGTCAAGATTCAAGGACCAAAATGTCGTCGCGGCATCCACCGGTTTTATTGATGGAATGGGTTATATCGGGACAGTATTAATCGGAATTATCGTTCCCTATTTGGTGGACATAGGAAAACAAAGTTGGCACTACGTATTTATTTTTTGGGCAATTCTCTCTTTTGGCGTAGCGATATCAGTTACTATTGTTTATTTTATGCATTTTAAAAACAATAATAATGAACAAGTAACATAGTCAGAGACATCGAATATTACAGGAAAAAAATATGAGAAAACAGATTTTCGTACTCATCATTTTATTTACATTTCTTCAATTTACTTTTTCCGATACCGAAGAAGTGAAAACAAAAACTTCCAATCTTACAATTGGAGGAAGACTACAGACTCAATTTCAGTATATTAACTCCAGCCCGGACAACACCAGGCTTCTGTTGCGAAGGGCACGACTCTCTTTCTCATCCAAGTTAAACGATTTAATTGCCATTAATTTGCAGATGGAAGCTGGAAAACAGAGTTTCACTCTAAAAGATGCATATCTGGCTTTCAGCCCAAAATATTTTAGTGTTTTTATCGGGCAGAAGCATGTCCCCTTCTCGCGGGAAGCACTCAACTCCTCAAAATATCTGCAAATGATCGAGCGGGCCCGCACGTCGGAGTTTGCCCCCTTCCGTCAGATGGGAATTGGCATCCATGGTTATGCAATGGACAAAAAACTTGAGTATATGGCCGGTATATACAATGGAGCCGTCTCCAGCAGTGCAGTTTCCAAGCTGACGGACAATATGATGGGTACAGTTAAAATCTACCATTTAGATGCTGGTGCCTCTGCTGAGAACAATAAATTCCTCTTTGCTGGCAGGATAGATTTCCATCCTTTCGGATATATGAAAAAAAGCCAATGTTACTTGGAAGATTTGCAGCACCCCCTTTTAAGTTTCGGATTAAATTTCATTTCATCTGATGATTCTCCTAAAGGAGGCCATAGTATTGCTGCAGCTGAAATTAAAACGGCAACTGCCTATGGCGGAGATATCGCCTTCAAATATAAAGGATTTGCCGGAACTTTCGAATATCTGCACAGAAGTTTTTCCTGGTGGAATACGGCTGATCAGGTCATTGACTCACCTCAGGACACCTTTAGTTTACAGGGTGGATATATGATAATTCCTCAAAAATTTGAATTGGCAGCCCGCTATGAATGGGTAAAATTTGATAAAAATAAAGTTTTATTAGGGCCTGTTGGCCAAAATAGTGACAGCTGGATAACTTTGGGATTGAATTATTTTCTTAAAGGTCATCACACAAAAATTCAGTTAAACTATATTTTGAAAAAAGAGCATATGCCACAGGGTATCTCTGAACCTGAAAATAATACTTTACTGATGCAGTGCGCCTATTATTTTTAAGAAAAATCATTTTATGATATTATTCAAAAAAATTTTAGGATACCGGTTCTTTTTCCACCCGCCACAGGGATAGTGCAAAGAAGCGTTTGGAATCAAAAAAATTCTCCAATACCACGAAGCCATTCTTGCGGGCCAGGTCACGAATCTCTTTTTCCTCATACTTATATGATGATTCAACGTGAATCGGCTCCCAGCCGCCAAATGAGAATTCCCGATTCAATTCGTCAATGCAAACCGATTGATCCTTTTTACTGATCAGAAAACTTTTAATGGCTCCCGCCACTACATCAAATGTACAGAAATATTCAAATTGACCCACATCAAAATGACCGCCCAGCTCCTGGTTGATCCTTAAAAGTACGTTCTGGATAAATTTGGCAGTTATTCCCTCAGGATCATTGTACGCCTTTAAAAGGATCTGGAGATCCTTTTTTAAATCAAAGCCAATCAGCATATAATCCCCGTCATTACAGGCATTCCATAAATTGGATAAAAAGATGTCCGCCTCCCTCGGTTCAAAGTTGCCGATATTGGAGCCCAGGAATAAGACCAGATTAATCCGCTGGCCCAGGCTGGATAACCACTTTAATCCCTTAAAATAATCAGTTACCAGGCCCTCGATTTTCACCTCTGGCATTTGTTTTTCCAATTTCACAGTCAGGTCTTTTACTGCGGATCTCGATATATCAATAGGATTAAAAAGAAAGTCGCTTTTTTGCCGAACCAATTCCTGCAAAAGCAGCTGCGTTTTCGCACCATCTCCAGCCCCCAGCTCCACCAGGCGCAGAGATTTCCTGCTGACAAAATCAACGATTTTTT
>CBFDCH010000076.1:0-8009 GCA_965603235.1 uncultured bacterium
ATTCCTTCATCCACCAAAGGTATAATTAAGCTGTCAACTTTATTCTCCATTTCCAGTGTATTAATATGAGCATTATTTTGTGCAATGGCTGCTTGAATAGCAAACAGATAAATGATAAAAAGTAATGTTAATTTTTTCATTTTTAAATCTCCACTTTATTTTAATTCTTTTGGTTTTAAATCTTCAATGATTTTAGCATCCACCCAGTAGGTATTTTCTTTTTGGTAATATGCTGGCGCACATTGTATTCATTTTTTCTCCTGTAATTTGTTTATCATCTCCTGGGCACTGGTATTTTTGGGATTTAGTTCCAGGGATTTTTTATAATTTTGAATGGCCAGTTCATTATCCCCATTCTTCATGTAAACCTCTGCCAGGCTGTCATATACATTCCAGGATCTTGGGAAAGCGGTTACATTTAATTTCAGAATCTCTACTGCCTCTTTCAATTTTTTCAAATTCATCAATTTGTATCCCAAGGTGTTAAAAGAAATTTCATCAAAGTAACATCCCTCAGGCGGATCTTTTTTTAATTCCTGATACTTTCTCATACCTGCTTCAATTCCTGATTTATTAATGGCCTTTTCAACCAAAACAGCGGCTGCTTCACCCTTTTTAAACTGAAAGGTTTGTAATACATTTAAAGATTTAACTTCCCCTTCAGCATTTTTTTTAAAATATACTACTTTAGCAATATCACGGGGATCTCGCCATAAATCCTTTTTATCCGGACCTCTCAGAAATATTACCCCCTCGCCCGGAGCATCTATAGCCAGGTTTTTATTCTGCCAGGTAACAGTAAACACCCGTCCAAATATTGTATATTTCCCCAAGAAGCCTTTGAATTTTTCAGGACAATCGTTTCTAGTGATGACCTCTTCTCTCTTTCTGGGGATTGACGTTATTTGAGTCATTTCCATCCCTTCAACCATATCCGCTGAATTCTTTTTAAATTTATATCCTACGTGAGGGGTCAACTTTAAAGTCCAACGCCCGTCTGCATCCGGTTCGTTCAATTCAAAGATCATTCTACCGGGAATATCCACAGCCAGGCTTCCATTTTGCACCAATACCTTGAACACAGCATTCTGCATCCCATAAGAGCGAGCAGTATACTTCCCTAGATAAAATTTCAAAGAATCAGGAATTGTAACTGATTCAATGTCTTGACCGGGATTTATCAGCAATTGATCTAAATGTTTCTCCAATCGTAATCCAGTGGCTTGTCCCCGTGACTGGGTAAAATAGAGAATCATCAGATTCTTTTTGGGCCAGGCCCAGGCAAAAGTACCATCTGAGCCATTGTGCCCGATTACTACAGGTTCCAATTTATTTTTCTTAGCATTAGTATAAACCATGGCCATCTGGCCATAATTGACCTCGAGCTGTGGAAAGCCTGTTGGCATCTTCATGTCCGATCCAAGGGCAGTCATTCTAGAGAGCGGTGTTAAGGTTCGTGAAACTGCCTGTTCTGATAACAACTGTTTATCACCAATTTTCCCCTTGTCCATCCACAGAGTCAAAAAGCGGGCATAATCCTGTGGGGTGCTGTATAAAGTCTGTGAACCCCAGGCAAACGGATAAAAAGGCTCATTCTCTGGACTCCAGAATTTTTTCCAAGCACCGACAGATCCTACATATAAACTGGCCACCCGGTCACTTTTTAAAGGATCCTTTTTGGTATTGTAGCGTGTGTCTTTCATCCCAAGTGGATAAAGGAGGTTTTTTTCAATAAATAGATTTAGCGGTATTCCTGAAGCCACTTCAATCACACCTCCCAATACATTTGTACCAGCATCACTGTACCAGAACTTGGATCCTGGGGTATGCTGGGGCCCTTCCTTGCCTATTGCGTTGGCCATGGATAAGAGATCAGGGTATTTTTCTATATCTTTTCGTGTAGCCATTATGGTAAGGGGTAAACCACTACGGTGGGCGAGTACCTGCTCAATGGTAATGTGCTTACTCATTTCATTTTTAAAACCGGGGAGATACTTGGCGATTGGATCCTTTAAACTCAACTCACCACGCTCAGCTAGAATCTGAATGCCTGCACCGGTTAAGGGTTTGGTCATGGATCGAATATTAAAGATGGTATTTTTCCTCATCATAGTCTTCTCTTCCCTATCTTTAAAGCCAAAAGCCTTATGCAGGATGGTACGGCGATTTTTAATCATCACCAGCTCAGCCCCTACGATCTTATCCTCTGTTACATAACCTTTTACGATTTTAACTATTTTCTCCAGAGCATCACTGGATATTCCTTGACTCTCTGGAGTAGCTACTGGGAAAGCTGAAGGATTGACTGCAAAAATTTTTTGTAATTGGACCTTTTCCAGTGTTGGTTTTGGAGACTGCGGTAATCTAACCTCCTGAACCTGGCTGACACACCCTCCAAATAGAATAATCATAAAGACCAAGTCTATTAAACCAACTAATTTCATTTTTAATTTCCTAGTTTGTTTCATGAAAGCTCCTTTTTCTTAGGGATATAAGTATCTGTAAGATACGAATGAGCAAGATAGGATAAATTATTATTTTTGCCCTGAACGTCAATTTTGTGTTTTGCATGGCGAAACCTCCTTATTAAATTATTAGTTATCCGGTTGTGGCAGGAATTACAGTCTAAATCCTATTAAAGAATCAGGCCAAGTATAACAAAAACCAATGCCAGGTTTATGGAGATGATCCAGGCAGGGAATAGGCGTCCTGTTTTTCCGGTTTCTTTTCTGGTCACTTCACGGTATTGTCCCAGATACTTCAGAATAAAGAGTCTCAGCAATAAGAAATTGACATGGATTCCCCGTTTTTCCAACTGATAGGCAATCATAATTGACAAGGTAACATTAGCTATACCACAGCCAATGGCCACGGTAACCAGAATAATGTTGGGTTCCATTTTTCGTCTCCTTTAAATTTTTATCCAGAATGACTCTCAATAACCCGCCATTCTTTAAGCAAATCTATGATATCAAGGATTTCAGGCATATATTTCTGGTGAACATTGGCCCTATCCATAATCACTCCTACACTTAATGCCGAGGCAGTTGGAAAGGGGAGGTGGTAGAGGAATTTTCCTTGGGGCATGGTCAGGTTGATCCTTCTCTCCTGGCGATTTCTGCCGGAACCGGTCCAGATAATAACACTGCTAATGGCCTCAAAATTGCGGGCAGTGGTGAAACGGGCTCCCGCATTTTTCCGTTCTTTTATCCTTTCCTTCAACTCCCCTTTATGTCTATCACCTTCAATCAAGGTGTTCAGATTTATATCCATCAGGATACGCTCTGTTTTAAGCTTATAGCGGAAGTAGGGCCGTTTTTTTTCATACACCTCTTTTTTTTGCAGAATCCCCAGGATTGTCATTGTTTCTAAAAATTCCTGTACAGTTTTGATGTGCAATTTCAAACGGGAGGCTGCTTCTGAAGCGGAGAGATCCTGATAATTAACCAATAAACGGAATATCTCTTCGGCATAATCCTTGGCAATAAAGGCACCCAGTTTGGCTGCTTCTTTAAAATCCAACCAAGCCTCCGGTGAAGGGGAATAGTTTCAGATCATTTAGTTGTTCCATGATTCTGGCCTCTTCCCCCTTTTTAAACAATTCCAACCACTCTTTAAATAAGTTACCCAAAGAGAGGCATAATTGGTCAAAGGTCAATTGATCCTTGTACTGGAGGTAATCCTTTTTTATGATATTTACCGATATGTTTCCATTGTCTTCAAAGGCCACCCAACTGTCCCTGGAATAGTCGTTGCGGATATTAAACATATGATCGATATAGTGGCCGGTCAGTGCCAGGACCAGGCGTTTGTTTTCACGATAGGGAATTGCCATTAAGTTTTTAAGCAAAAATCTGCCAAACCGGTCAATTTCCGACCGGCTGTACTCAACCAGGCCAATGGGGTGGGGTCGTCCGGTGAAACCGTTCTGACACTCATTGACCGGCTGGGCCGCCAGTTCCAGAATTTCTTCTCTGCGCCACTTTACTTTGCGGTTGATTCCTGTCAATAGTATAAGAAAAAGTGTGAACAGGAAAGCAATTTTCATGGTCCCTGTTAATTGCTCGTTCCGATGGATTGCTCCCCAGAAAAAGAGCAGGATAATCGTGTAATGGAGGGCGGTAATACCATACCAGAGGTTTTTAGTTCGCAGTGCAAACAATAGGTTAACCAGTACGACCAACATTAACAGGGCGGTTAATACTTGCAGATATAGCTCCAGCCTGTAAAAGGAGGCAAACAATACGGCCAGCAAACCATTGAGGGTGTAAAAAATTCCGATGTAAAATTTGTTATCCCGTCTGAGTTTTTTTATCTGTTTCATTCTGGCCTCCTCGTTATGCGTATAACATCTGATCGTCAGGTTGGTTGTAGTATTAGCAGGAAAACTATTATCAAGATCCAGATAATTTTTTTTGCTGTCTTCATGCGGTTCACCAGGTTATTATTGTTTTATATAAGCACCTTAAATACTTCATATATTATGAAGTATATATGCAATAAACTATTTTGTCAACACAAAAAATAATTTCAAGAGATTTTTTATAAACGGAGGGTTAGATGTTCTCTTCCTGTTTTTTGAAGATGATTTTTTCACCAGCCAGGAAGTTTACGATGCCACTGACACTGAGCCCGGCCAGATTACACCAGAGCACATCGAGTGCAAATATCTCTTTTACGGACAGCAATATGATCATTTTTACGGCAAAACCAACGATCCTGGCCAGATTAAACTGCAAAAACCGGGAAAAGTACTTTAACTGGCCTGGAACCCGGCGGTCCCGCCACACCCAGAAGTGTGAGATATTGTAATTGTAAAATGCAGAGATTTCAAATGAGATGACAGGGGCAATAAAATAGATTTGAAAATCTGTGTCAAAGGCAAGCCTCGACAGGGCAAACAGAACAGCCATATCCACAACTGTACCGGACAGGCCGGTGATATGGAATTTTACAAATCTTTTGAATAATTCCAGTTTTAAATTCATTTTAAGAAGGGTTGGCTTACAGGGAAATCCCTTTTTTTGCCCACAATATTCATGTTAGTTGAATGTGATTTTATTTACAAGAGGAAAAGAAGGCAGCTTGATTTTAAGGAGTGGGAGGCAGTGGATAAAACCAGCTGCCTCCCGGTTTATGTGTCAAAGGCGTTCGTTGTTGCTCTCAATTTATTGTAGCAAGATTTTTGCCAAAAAAATGGAACGAGATTGTCACAAAAACGGTACAGTTGAAATCATGGGATAATTATCCTAAAATAGGGGCATGCCCAGAACGGACCTATTGACAGGAAATTTGTTAAGCCAAGCAGTATGTTCGATTCTATACAATTATGGAGTATTGAGAAACAATGTCTGACCAAACGAGTAAACTTCCTAAAAAGTACCAACATTTTGATATTGAGAACAAATGGCAGCAGCAATGGGAGAAGATTGGGATCTACAAGTGGGATGCCAATGTTCCCCGCCAGGACACCTATGTGGTGGATACACCTCCGCCAACCGTTTCCGGTTCTCTGCATGTTGGACACGCCTACAGTTATGCCCAGACTGATGTCATGGTCCGTTACCATCGGATGAAGGGCAAGAATATTTTTTATCCCATGGGCTGGGACGATAATGGATTGCCCACGGAACGGAGGGCCCAGAATGTTTTTAATATCCGCTGTGATGTAAATTTGCCCTATGATGCGAATTGGAAGCCCAAACGGGGCAAGTCAAAAGACGTGGAAATGGTCTCCCGCCTGAACTTTATTGAAGCGTGTGAAATAATTACCGCCGAAGATGAGGTGGCCTTTGAAAATACCTGGCGCAAGCTGGGGCTTTCCGTTGACTGGTCTCTAATCTATACAACGATTGGCGATCATTGCCGGCAGATATCACAGCTCTCATTTTTGGATCTGGTAAATAAAGAACTGGTTTATAACCGGGAATCCATTACCATGTGGGATGTCGATTTTAAGACCGCTGTTTCTCAGGCGGAGGTTGAAGACCGTGAGATGCCCGGTGCATACCATGATCTGGTTTTCGGCATTGAGGGCGGGGGTGAGTTTATTATCTCTACAACCCGGCCTGAATTATTACCCGCCTGCATCGCGGTGGCCGCCCACCCGGATGATGACCGGTTTAAATCTTATTTTGGTAAACGTGCCATCACCCCGCTCTTTCATCTGCCGGTTCCAATTGTCGTCAGTGAACATGCAGATCCGGAAAAGGGGAGCGGTATACTGATGATCTGTACCTTTGGCGATTTTGCCGATGTGGAATGGTGGCGCCAGTCCGGATTACCCATCAAGCAGGTGATGGGCCTGGACGGCAGGATTGTTCCAGTAAAATTCGGCGCCGGCCCCTTTGACAGCCTGGCGTCCGAGAAGGCCCAGCAGGCATATGACCAGTTGGTGGGCATGCGCCTGAAGCAGGCACGCAGGAAAATCGTGGAAATACTCTCTCAACCCGGAAGCGGAATTGATCACAAGCAGCCTGGTATGAAGGGGGAGCCGCAACCGGTAACACATACTGTCAGGTTTTATGAAAAGGGAGACAATCCCCTGGAATATATTCCCACAAGGCAGTGGTTCATTAAAATTCTCGATTTCAAAGAGGAGTTGTTGGCCCAAGGCGCCAAGATCAAGTGGCATCCGGAATTTATGCGTGCCCGGTATGATCACTGGGTACAAGGATTAAACCAGGAGTGGTGCGTAAGCAGACAGCGATATTTTGGAGTGCCTTTACCGGTATGGTATCCGGTGCTGAAAAATGGGCTGCCCGATTATGAGCACCCCATCTATCCTGATAATGGCAACTTGCCCATTGATCCCTCTTCGGATACGCCCAAAGATTATCAGCCGGCCCAGAGAAATCAGCCGGGAGGTTTCACCGCTGAGGAGGATGTGATGGATACCTGGGGCACTTCGTCATTAACCCCGCATATATCCAGTCACTGGGGCATAAATAAAAAACGCCACCACCAGCTTTTCCCCTGTGATTTACGTCCTCAAGCCCATGATATTATCCGAACCTGGGCCTTCTATACCATTGTTAAAGCCTGGCACCATGACAAGGAAATTCCCTGGAAGCATGCAGCCATCAGTGGTTTTATACTGGATCCGGATCGAAAAAAAATGAGTAAATCCAAGGGCAATGTCGTAACACCCGAAGATCTACTCAATCAACACTCGTCCGATGTTTTCCGTTATTGGGCCAGTCGCGGCCGTCTGGGAGTTGATTCAGCTTTTGAGGAAACCCTGTTTAAAATTGGTAGAAAACTGGTGATTAAAATATTTAATGCCAGCAAATTTGTGTTGATGCAACTGGCTGAGGTGAACGGGAAATCAGCCGCCCTTACTCTGAATAAAGTTGCATCAGAGTGTGACAGGGCCTGGATTTGTACCTTAAATGACACGGTCAAGAAGGCCACTGCTTCATTTGAGGATTATGATTACTGCTCTGCCTTACAGACTATTGAGGAAACATTCTGGAATTTCTGTGATAACTATCTGGAAATGGTAAAAGTCAAAGCATATCAAAGGGGTGAAAATCAGGAAAGTATGTCTGCGCTGGTAACCCTCAATTGGTCATTAAAAACCTTCCTGCGGTTGTTTGCTCCCTTTATGCCCTTTGTGACTGAGGAGGTCTGGTCGTGGTGGTTTGCAGAAGAGAAAACATCTGTTCATCACGCTCCCTGGCCCGGCCCGGGAGAGACCGAGAAAGTTGAGCCACCCAGGCACCAGGAAGGATTTGCTGCGGCGGTTGAGGTGATTTCCCAGGTGCGGGGATTTAAAACCTCGCAGGCTGTATCCCTGCGCACACCGGTGATAAAACTTCAAATCAATGGTGCTGAATCTGATCTAAAATCTATTGATCCCTACAAATCATATATAGCAGAAGTATCTCAGGCCACAGTAGAGCTGGAGAGCGTGATTGATGAATCTGTAAAAGGGGAAGCACAGCGATTCCAGGTGGATGTGGAACTGGGCAAGCTGGAGAAGTAATTTCTGTTCCGGGGATAATTGA
>CBFDCH010000077.1:0-8008 GCA_965603235.1 uncultured bacterium
TTCGCTCATTCCGGGGCACGGGAGTGGGGATAGTCCGCTCGCGCAAACCGGATTTTTCCGTTATAGAAAAAAAAGGGATAACGCCTATTTTAGCTCGAAAACAAATGGAGAATTCTTTAAACTTGAAACAGAATCTAAATCTAAAAAGGAGAAGATATTTCTGGTGAGCCATTTTTGAGCATCCGCTTGCTGTGAAATACAGGTGGGTGGTGATTGTAAAAAATCGCCGGCAAATACAACCGAGTCAGTGCATAATGTCAATGCCCAAAAAATATACGGCATGGATACCATGCTTGATTCATCAACAATTAACACATCAAAGTTCCTGTTGGGGAAGTTATTGTCTGAAATTGCTGTATAAATAGTGGTACAAAAAATTTTTGCTTTCAGGTGATAATCCTTTTCTTTTTTGTTTTTTTTATCATACAGACGATTTTTTTTAATGGCAAGCTCCCTCTTCTGTTTTTCATATTTATCCTTGAACTTACTGAATTTCCTTTTTGAAATATTTAAGCTTTTGATTGTCTGGTTAATTTTTTCCGCCAGGTCCTGGATTTTGCGCTCTTGTCTGCGAATGGCCTGCTCCTTAATCTCTCTATGTTCATCATCCTTTTTTGTTTGGTCAAATTCAGTTTTAAAAACCCGCAAATTCTGATTTTCCTGTTTAAGTTGTTTTAAACCATTGTTTATTGTTAAAATTCTATTTATTTTTTCTTGAAGTAAATTTATTTTTGTTTCAAGATCCTTGATTTGGTTATCCAATTGCTTAAGTTTCGAATGCAGATATTTGATGGGCAAAACCTTGGCATATTTTCTCTCTATCAATTCCTCCTGGCAATTGCCAAACCTAATGATCTTTCCCGATGAATAGTAACCGTGGTTTTTAAAAATATCACAGACTTCGAGCACCCCTTCATCAACCGCTGTATTCGATTGAGAGAGGAAAAGAACGGTTTTGCCTGCCTTTACTGAATTGGATATTACCCGGGCTATTGTTTTGGTTTTACCCGTACCCGGGGGGCTCCAAATTATTGAGATCCGCTGGCGGCGGCAGCCATTGACTGCCTTCAGCTGATAAGAACTATAATTTGAATTTTTATATCTGCGAAAATTTAATCGGCCAAACTTTTTTTTCTTAAATACCCCAAATAGTATCTTGAATTTTTGCGGGTCAGGCTTATTTTTAAGTGATGCAAATTTATTGATAAAAGCGGCATGGATTTCGGTTGATTTAGATTGAATTTCCTGTTCTTTTTGTTCTGCCCTTAATGCCTGAATAAATTCATTAAGATAGGTTTTAAAATTTATCAAAGCTCATTCTACCCCCAACCCGGTAAATTTTCAAATCCCGCCCAGGACAGGGGACAGGCTACAACAATCCGAAGGAGATGGCGATGAAGCTGGGGCCATTGATGGCAGCGTGGATGAAAACGCCGGTCCAGGTGTTTTGCCGTTTCTGTACTATATAGGACTGGATAAATAAAATAGGGAGCATGGTGATCAGCAATTGCCAGCCAAAGGGAATATGAAAAAGGCTCCAGCCAAGGCCGTGAACCAGCCAGGTCCATTTGCCGAAACGGATTTCCTGGCGCGGCAGGATCACTCCCCGCCACAGGATTTCCTCGCCCATAATGTTGAGCAGCCAGTAAGGCAGCCACACCGCCAGTATCCATAAACGCCCCGCTGTTAAGGGCTCAAAGGCCATAAAGGGGGGCTGATTGGATGTGGCGCCAAACAGGGCTTCTCCACCCTTCATCAGCAGCCCGCTACAAACACCAATAGCAACAATCCCGGCCGCGCTCCACAACCAATCGTCCCGGTTCATGCGGCGAAAGCGCAGGCGTTTTTGCAGGAGCCCGGGTTTTGCCAGAACCCCCTCCCTTTTTAACAGGATAAAAGCCACGATCAGCAGCGGTAAAAAAATGCTCAGCCCGGCCACGATAAACCAGGAAATTACGGTTTCCACGCCCAGCCAGATACTGATAGCCGGAATTAAATACCGTGTGCCCAGGAACAAGGCCAGGCCGGCCGATGCAAAAATGAAGATGGACTGGAACCAGCCCATGGATTTTAACTGATTTTCCCCTTCAGCGTTTTTCATAATAAAGCCAGTTTATCATAATTAGAAAAAAGGGGACAGGCGACAAAAATGAACTCCACTATTATTATTTTAAATAAAGGCGGATAAAGAACTGGAATCTCATGCCCAGGGAAATGGCCCACTCCTCTTCGTAAGCATCCCTGAAGCGGTCTTTTTTGTCATCTTTAAAATTAATGTGACGGTAGTTGACCCGGCCGTAAAAATCGACCTGCAGGGAATAACTGAGCTTGGAGAAGGATTTGAGGAAAAAGTGCTCAATACCAACCGGCACATACAGGATCAGGAAGCCGTCAAAAGAATTTTGTATGGAACTGGTATCCCTGGTTTTAAGGAGGGTGTCAAATCCGGCGCCCAGGCCGACACCGCTGACATGGTACAGGCCACGGATATATCGGGATCTTTTGCGCCACAGCCGGTCATACCTGATTTCACTAATATGGATGCCCGAGGAATTGCCACCGCTGATATCTGCACGGCTGGAAATGAATATGGTAAATTCATGGCCCTTATACTTGTTTCGCCACCAGCGAAAAGAGAGCCGGCTGACGTCCCAGGGCATGTTGTTCAAACCCACGGAAAAGCGGTTTTTCTCTGCTTTATACCAGTGATTATCCTGATCTGCCACTTCCTCCTGGGCAAATGATGGAATTCCCAGGCCAATCAATAAGACTAAAATGCAAATGTTTTTCATCTCTCCTCCTGAAGTAAATATACCTAGTTATACCACAGGAATAGAAAAATGTTACAAGCGCTCGCCGGGGCTTAGTAAATCTGGATCTTACCCTCTTTGTATAGATAGATGCGGCCCCGGTTCTCCGGACAAACCACATTGGTGGCAATTTTTTTATTACTCACTTTGCGGGCGAATTGGACATAAATATGCTCCTTTTCACCGGCATGGGTGGGAAACCAGGTTTTCGGAGATAGTATTTCCAGGGTGTATTTGGCCCCGCCCTCCAGAGCGGTATTACAACGGGCATGGCACCCGGTGACATTGATAAAGGCAAAATCAAGGCTGTTCACCAGTCCTGCAATATAGTCGATTTCTTTGATATAGCCGGTTTTTTCCTTCTCCCGCCACCCGGCATGGTCGCCGGCGTGGTAGATTGACACGCCATCCACTTTTATCAGGAAGCCAACGCCCGCATCATTGGATTTGAGGGCATCTATTTGCAGGCCGTCAATATTTTTTTTCTGCCTTGGGCCCACCATGATATAGGACGGCCCGGAATAAGCTGCCTTTCTTTTACCGCGGCCCCTTGAATTTGAATAATGATCCGGCTTAAAGCCATAGATATATTTTATATCCTTGACCTTTTTCTGCCAGCCAAAGATCACTGGATCAAAATGATCGGCATGGCCGTGGGTTACAAATACCCTGACCTTAAGGTTCTTGATCTCTTCAGCATTGATGTGACCATTGGCCAATGACGGGCTTGGCGGATTTTTGCCCCAATCATAATAATCAAAAACCAGGAAATGATTGGTGGTTTTTATGGCCCAGCCGCAATGGCCCAGGTAAAACAACACGGCTTCACCCGATTTTAGCTGGTCAGCCAACAGGTGATCTGCCCGGGGGGGTAACTTCACTTGTCCCAGGCTGCCGCCCCTGGTCTTTAAAAGCCGGGCCAGGGAAGGGTGGCCGTATCGCTCGGCCAAGTACAATGGCGAATGGCCATTGCCGTCCCTGGCGTTCATGTCGGCCTTATTGTCCAGCAATGCCCCGGCCATCTGTGTACGCCCCTTTATTGCTGCCCAGTGCAACGGTGTGCGGCCGAAAAAGGGATCCTTTTTTTCAGTGTTCAGACCATTGTTGATCAGCATCAGGGCTACCGGGTCATCACCCTCGGCAATCAGGTGTTTGATCAGGCTGATACCGTTTTCATCTGTCACATTAACGTCAGCCCCCTTTTCAATGAGGAATTTCACCATCTCCTTCTGGGTTCCCGGGTGTATACACTGGAGTGGTGTACTTCCCCGGCTGTCGCGTGCATTGACATCGGCGCCCCCTTTTACCAGCTGGCGGGCGACTGTAGTATTTCCGCTCCGGGCTGCCATGTGCAGGAGGGTGCGGTTGCGAAAACCTTTGATTTTAACATCAGCGCCTAATTGTATTAACATACTGGCTACCCTGGTTTTGCCCCGGTCCAGGGCACTGAATAGGGGCGTCAATCCATTCCGGTCCCGGGGATTGACACTGGCTCCCTGGGAGGACAAATATTTGATCAGCTTCACATGACCGTACCAGGCAGCCACAGCCAGAGGAGTTCTGCCTTTTCGGTCTTTTGATCTTATTAACCTGGCATCATTCTGTATCAGCTCTTTGGTTTTTACCAGGTTTCCCTTAGCTACGGCCTGGTGGATTTCATCAGACCACACCCCTGACGCCAAAAATACTAAAATCATATAAAAAATAATACTTTTTTTCATGGTGTATTCTCCTTCAACTCCTTATTAAATGTCCATTACCCGTAACTCCCATATTTCCGATTCTTCATTCTCCACTAGCTGATAAAACCGGCCCTTATCAATGAAAAAAGGAAACAGATGCTCGGGATTGCGCTCAACCACCGGAATCATCACCGTTTTTATCAGCCGACCCGCCAGATCCAGCACAAGCAATTCATTCAGGCCTGCCCGCCGCTTATAGGTCAGCACATAGATTTTATTATCTGCAATTCGCAACTGCCGAATAGCGGGATATGTTTTGCCAAACTTGGTGTGCTTGATATTGTGTTCTGTGCCCCGTTTAAATTTTGTGCGGAAGTAACGGTGAACCCGATTGGCAAAGGTTGCGGGGATTTTAAGAGGCTCTCTGGCATGGGAAATGGTTCGTATAAGCTTGCCCGTTCCATCCAGCACCTCAATCTTAAAATCAGTGGCACTGCTGAGGATTACATAAATCAGGTTGTTATAAACCCGGTATTGCATAGAACTGTTGGCCCTTTCAAAAAAATTGATATTTCTGATGTTGCGGTTGCGGATCCAGAAGAAGTGGCGCAGGAGTTCTTTCCCCTTTTGCAGCTCCATATCATACCGGTTCAGGGTTAGAAAAATAGTTTTACCCTGCCGCGCCATCTGAAAACCTAAAAAGCCGTTTGTGAAAGGCATGAAATAAAAGCCCGCGCCAAAGGCCCTGATTTTCATGCTTTTTAATGAATCACCCCTCAGGGTAAATATTGAAACCCTGCCCATACTGTTAACATAGAGGTTTTTGCCATCTGAGTATGATAACAGGCCCATTACCTTGCGATCCATCCACTCCTGGTCAATATAAAATTCACTCGGCCCCTGACCGCGGCTGCCGAATTTTCGCAGCAGTTTCATATTCCCGGCCGAATAAATGTAAATATGGGGATAATCGGTAATAAAAAATTTATCCCCTACTTTTAGCAGGTGTTTGGCATTGATTAACTCAGGGAACTCGCCGACCTTTTCAGCCCTGGCCAGTAATCCAATGAGTATAAGTAGAAAAAACACAAAAAATTTTTTCATTTTTCTGCTCCTTTTTGTCTGAGCTCCGCCAGTTTTTTACGGGCATAACGGCTGCGGGGCGCCAGTTTCAAAAGCTGATTCAGGTTGATAAGCGCCCGGTCCCTCTTGCCGGCCATTAAGCAGGCTTCGGCCAGGCTCTCATAGACAAAGGGTGTATCCGGGAACTGACGGACGTTAAATTCCAGTACAGCCAGACCACGGGCCGTTTGTTTCCTGCGTATAAAACCAAAACCAACGCCATTGATCGCATCACGCTTCAGGTGATATTTTTCAGGCTCGGCTTGGTAATTCTTGAGCAGGGTTTTTATCTCACCGGTGGTGCGGCATTGGGCCAGCGCCATTGACAGGGGTTTGGCAACAAAATAGCTGCCGCCATATATGATATTGACCAGTTGCTCCTTCATGAAGCGGATCCGTGATTGACTCACATTACTCAGAAGGACAATCAATTTTTTCCCGCCCTCGAGCCGGCAGATCAGGGTATTTACACCCGGCCCCCCACCCGCATGTTCCATAAAGGATATGTCTCTGTAATCATCATCCACCTGCATGGTTCCTACCACCCAGCCATAGCCGTAATGTCGGCCCGTGGATAGAGGCATGTGATGGGAAAACATCTTTTGATAATATTTTTTTGTCAGCAATTTTTTGGAATTTAATGCACGGTGCCAGATTAGTAAATCACCAATTGTGGAATAAACAGCGCCTGATCCTTTGCGGATGCTGGGGCTGCTGTATCCGGTATGGTTGAAGTGGAAAT
Source organism: uncultured bacterium (assembly GCA_965603235.1). Lineage (GTDB taxonomy): Bacteria > Acidobacteriota > Aminicenantia > UBA2199 > UBA2199 > CBFDCH01. The sequence continues at coordinate 6,357 of CBFDCH010000077.1, forward strand.
TCCAGTATTCATAACCGGCAGCCAGGGCAGGCACCACCGAATAATAATCATAATACCCCGAATCGTTCATTTGCAGGGGAGTAAAAATATATTTTTTCAGGGCCCTGGCAAAATCCATTCCGCTTACTTTCTCCACAATCACTGCCAGCAGGAAATAACCGGCATTGGAGTAGGAGAATGCTGATCCCGGCTCAAATATTAAATCAAGATTCTTAAATAAACCGATAAAATCTTTGTCTGAATATTCCTTGAGCCATAATTCGGTAAACCAGCCTTTTAATTTGCCCAGGTTGGGGATGCCCGAAGAATGGCACAGCAAATGGTGCAGGGTGATCAGCCTGCCGGTTTTTGCCGGATACTCGGGAATATAATCGCTCACCATTGCATGCAGATTTAACTTCCCCTCCTGCACCAGCCTTAATATCAAAAACGCGGTAAATTGTTTGGATATCGAACCCAGGCGGAACTTGGTTTTCACAGTAACCGGGATTTTCCACACACGGTCGGCCAGTCCAAAACCATTTTGATATATCACCTTGCCCTGGCTTTCCACCATCACTGATCCTTTAAAATAGTGGTATTGATGACATTGACTCAGGAAGCGATTGATTTCCTCTGTCACTGTGCTGGCGTCGACCTGCTGAACCAGCGTTAGCAGCCAGATTATGAGTAAAATCAGTATAAAGATGATTTTTTTCATTTTTAATCTCCCTTCTGACAATAGAATAGGATAAAAGGATTAAAAAAAGGTCTCCGTCCGGGAATCAAATGGTAATTTTTTGGTAACCGGATTTTTTCGGGTGACAAATTGATTTATTCAGGGTTTCAGGATATATCCGGCGCCGTGCACAGACTGGATATGGAGCGGATTTTTGGGATCGGATTCCACTTTGGCGCGCAGTTTGCGGATAAAATTATCAATGGTTTTGGGATTGGGAAAATACTCCCCGCCCCACACCTCATCGATAATGCGGTCCCTGCTGATAACCGTATCGGGATTCTCGGCCAGCAGTTTCAGTATATCGTGTTCCTTGGGTGAGAGGGACAACACCTGCTGATCCAATGTTACAGTGAAATTATCGAAATTAATCACGGCTTTGCCCAAAATAATGGTTTGGGCAAGAGCATGGTCTTTGGAACTCCTTTTGAGCAGGGCCTTTATCCGGGCCAGTAATTCCATGGCACTGAAGGGTTTGGTGACATAATCGTCCGCTCCCAGTTCAAAACCCAGCAGTTTGTCACCCTCCTGGCTCTTGGCGGTTAAAAGAACAATCGGGATATCCTGATTGAGATCGCGGATTCCTTTGCAGATTTGAAACCCGTCAATGCCGGGAAGCATGATATCCAGTAAAACAAGATCAGGAGAACTCGCTTTATATAATGCCATTCCCTCCTCACCATTGGGGGCGTGGCAGACGGCAAATCCGTGATGGGAAAAAATGGTTTCCAGTCCCTCCACAATAGTGGCGTCATCTTCTATGATCAATAGTTTAACCATCAGAGTTTCCTTTAACCGGGAAGCTTACGGTGAATACGGATCCCTCTCCCTTGCGGCTGTTGACCCCGATATCGCCATTGTGAGCTTTTACCGCATGGTGCACCAGAAACAATCCCAGGCCGCTGCCCTCGAGAACCTGAACCTGTTTATCCAT
>CBFDCH010000078.1:0-7988 GCA_965603235.1 uncultured bacterium
TTCGCTTGATCGGCTTGCTGGTAAAAATGGTCCCGTAGGCAGCGGCTCCATACTGCGGATCTGTGGTGTACTTGGAATTGGAAAACTCATCCTTGGTTGATTCACCGTCCGTCATGATAACAACAAAATTCTTCTGGCAATACCAGGTTATCGGAGAGTTGGGTACATTGGTGTTATGCACGAGGTGCAGTGTATCGAACTCATAGTCGGCAGGCCAGTAGGTAACGTTGTTGGCCGCCGGTTTCATGTCCCGCCAGATATCGGCCAGGGCCTCGGCCAATGGTGTCCAGGATTCGGCGATCGTATTATAGGTCCGTTTATGTAACTGGTTGAGTGTGTTTTCATCACTGGCATCAGCTAAACCTTCCATAAGATAGGCCCCTGAACTGGGCGCTTCAAATCTATAGAGTCCCAGGTTGGCTATTTGGTTTGAACTGGCAAACACCTTGCAGATCACTTCCCGGGCTACCTGGATGCGGGTAAACAGCCGTTTGATAACATCAATATCCGAGCACTCACATTCGGTGATGCCTGACACGGGCGGGCCGCCAACCAGGAAGTTGCCGGTAGCGGAAAAATAAGAGACCGCTTCCGCGTGGGCGTCAGTGGCATGAAGGAACAACCATTTCATATAATTTAGGGGATAGCGCACGGTGCCCCCGCCGGAATGATTGTTATAAAGGGGGTCGGTGTTTTCATTAATACCGTACAAATAAACACCTCTGAAGGGGAGGGCATCGTTGGTATGATAATAAAAACTTGCGCCCGTAAACGTACCCACCCTGTTTTTAAGGGTCAGGCCGCCGGAACCATCTTTACTGGCGATCTGGGCATAGCCGTTGTTGGCGCTGTCATGAACCCAGTCATCCACATCCATAAAATCATTGTAATCGTTATCTTCGCCGGTATTCATGGTAAATGTATCTTCATCCGTTTTGGTTACGATAGACGTTTGCCGGTTGTAATCCTCTGCTGTGGCGCCGTTGATCCAGCGGCACAGATAGCGGGGACTGATGTTATACCAGGGATCACTATTTATATCATCTATAGTACCGGTGTAATCGGTTTTGGGATCATAACCCGGGGTCGGCAATGCCAGATCAATATCCTGGGGATTTCTGGGATAGGTGATAATGCTGTTCATCGAGCCTGAGCTGTCCATCAGTATGACCACATTGGGTTTAACCTTGTCCAGATTGCTGGTATCCATACCCATAAACAGCTCCTTGTCATCAGAACCGACCTGTATGACAATTAGCAAAAGAAAAGTGCATAATATAAATAACTTAATCGGTGTTTTCATGCTGTTACCTCCAAAATTAGTGGGATGTATCCACTATCGAATAAATGCCCGCCTCGACTTCCGAATAGGCGGACTTTTTTCTATTGACACCCGATTCAACCTTGGCAGTTATAACCACATCCCATACCAGGGCCACAACAGTGATATTGCTTGAAACACTGGGTGGGGGGGGTGCCCGGAATTCATTTAAAAGAGCCACATTGCGATAGGTATTGTCCTGCATGTTAATCATACTGCCGGTTATATACCACCGTTTCAGACCGGCGGTATTGGCCTCTGTCATACTCTGAACCTTGTAGAGTGCCTCAACAATGGTGGGATCCGGATTCTGATAGATCTGCTCCCTGATCTCCTCAACACCCTGAACCGCATCATAAAAGGCACTCTTGTTGAGGGCGCTGTTCTGAGTGGTGTGCATCTCGGTGGTACCGACACTGAGCAGGCCCAGAGCCAGCAGCGAGAGGATCAGCACGCAAACCATGGTAAGAATTAATATACTGCCCTTTTGTTGTTTCATGTTAAACTCCCAACACCAGGTTGAAATTCCTGGGTTTTATCCAATAATTGTATATTTTATAACTGTACTTGCCCAGGGGCAGGGTGTAGGCGGGCCGGTCACCGATGGCAGGCACGCGCAGGGAGCGCTGGCCCCTGGTTCCCCTGTACTCATCAGACATCACCACAAAACTGACCTCTACCTCTTTTAGAACACGGGTACGGATATCAGTCAACAGGTCAGCCAGAGTAGTGGAAGAAGAACCACCGGCAAAATAGGCATTGCGGGTGGCCATGTCCGCGGGGTAACCGGGATAGGCCACATAGGAGATTTGCATATCCCAGACATTTTCCGAAACAACGTGGGCTTCCACACTGGCCAGACTCTCCAGTACACCGCCGTTTCCATTGGTATCTGTTACCCGTATCAATTGCTGTACGTCACGGTTTTGATTGGCGTCGAAAATGGTGTCAAAGAGATAAATACTGAAGCTGGTGAGGCGAACAACCATTGATTTGAGGTCATAGTTTACAGCATTGCCGTTGGCCTCCGGATCGATGTATGCGCCGCCACCTGTATTCAGCAAACCGGAGTAGTACACCCGGCTTGCGCGGATGGTCAGCGATTTATTGGGTTCATCGACTTCGGTTACCTTGAAAACAATGTATCCCTGGGCTGATACCAGGATACCGATATCATCAGCCGCCCAGGCCGCCGGATCGCCATCGCCGTCCAGATCAAATACATCAAATTTGTCCAGGAAAAGTACAGATCCACCGGTATTAAACGGCTGAGCCAGCACTGTGCCGGTGTGGGGATCGCCCACTGCCATGATCAGTCCATCGGGTCCGTCGTTGCGATTCAACGGGTATATGCCATTAAAAACAGGATTGGCTTCCAGGTAGGCACCGGTATTGGAGAGGGCCAGGACAGAACCTGCACTCTTCAACTCCTTGGCCATGCGCGTAAGGATGTAACGGGATTCCTGCTGCAGCCTGAAGCGGGCATTTTCCATCTGGTTGAAATCACCGTAGCGTAGTACCAGGTCCATGACAGGAATAATAATGAATAAAAAAATCGCCATGGAGGTCAACAATTCCAATAATGAAAATCCTCTTTTGCTATTCATGGTTACCTCCATCTCTTGGTGGACAGAATGACCTTGAAAGGGTATAAGCCGGTATCGGGACTTGCCGGATTCCTCCTTCGGCCATAATCAACCCGAACCGTAATATTCATGAGCTGGTTGTCCATGGCCATGGTGGTGGTGCGCTTGTATTGGTCACTTTTATCCTGTTCAAGGGAATATGCGGTCCATTGGGCGCCTTCCTGTACGATATAATTAATTGTGCTCCCTGCAGTGAGACCGTAGTCAGGAAACTTGGACAACTCTTCAATGCGTGACTCGGCCAGGGTTAAGGCCATGTTTTTGCTAAAGTTATTGCGGGTAAAATGTTGTTGGTAGATAAAAGCGTTTAATATGGAAACAATGGCAAATGCCAATATACCGATGGCAATCAATGCCTCTATCAGGGTAAAACCCTGCTGCTTATGGGGTGCTGCTTGTAATCTTTGCTTTGACACTTTTAATACCTCCATATGGATATATAATAAATTCCTTTATATACCTGGCACCCCCAGCACTCGCCTTGGTACGAACACTCTCAACCTCAAATTTGAGACTGAAGGACTGGGGAGACGGGTTGGCGGGAATGGGATAGGCAAAAACCTCTCCCATCGAATTAATCGCAAAACTGTCAGTGGCGCTCTTATCAAAAAAGGTGATGTTGTTTGCCATGGGGCTCACCTTTGCCTTGGTAGGCAGCGCTTCCCAATTGGTGGTATTACCAATGGTAACCTGTTTTTTTATGGTATAAAACGTGCCATCATTGGAAAATTCAATCACCACATACCGGTTATTCGAGGCGGCTGTTTGCTTGGCAAGGTTGTAATCTGCCAGGAAGCTGTTGATGGCCGCATTAAAGTTGATGCGCCGGGTGGGATTTCTGCCCAATGAACCAACGGCAATCATAGAGAGAATACCGATGAGCAGGATAACCACCAATAATTGAACCACTGAATACCCATTTTCTCTGTTCATAGTAATGCTCCTATTCTGGATTAGCATTTTTCATGCCAGTTTTGTATAACCCCCCCGGCATTTATCACGCTGAAAGCCTGATCTAGCTTATAACACACTTTAAAACTCCAGTCAAAAACGAGAAGCGGTTATAATGAGCGGATGTTACTTATCATAAAGGCAGCAAAAGTGAGTAATTTTTACACATATGTCACTTCTGTTTTATAACCCGGCAATTGGATCATGGAATTATTAAATAGACGGTTGCCACGGGCCGAAGGTGGATAAAGCTGAAAACAGGTGCTTTAGCCGGACTGCTGGTTGACCACTCCGGCCAGGCGTTTTACCCCCTCTTCAATCTCTGCCAGGGAGGGAAATGAAAAGTTGGCCCTGAAGGAACGGTTATTTATTCCTGAAGGATCAAAAGCAGATCCGACCACATAGGCTACCTTATGGGCAACCGCTTGTTCAAACATTTGTGAGCTGTCTATATGTGGCGGAAGCGTGACCCATAGGAACAAACCACCCTGGGGATGGGTCCACTCAAGGCCTTCAATCTTGGGCATGTGTTGCTCCAGCATCTCCAGCATGAAATCCCGCTTTTCCCGGTATACCTTAATGATCTTCTTGACCTGCTTCTCCAGCAGCCCACGTTGAAGAAATTGTGCCAGTATGGCCTGGTTGAAGGGGGGAGAACATAGGTCAACCGCCTGCTTGGCAATGACCATCTTCTTAATCAATTCCTCCGCTCCAACCATCCAGCCCAGCCTGAATCCGGGCAGCAGGATCTTACTGAAGGTAAATAGAGAAACGACTCGCTCGGAATTCATACTGAAAATCGGTGGCTGATGTTCACCTTCAAAACGCAATTGGCGGTAAGGGGAGTCTTCCACGATAATTAAATCATATTTTTCAGCAATGGCTATCAATTCCTTGCGCCTGGCTACATCCATGGTTAGACCAGAAGGATTTTGAAAATCGGGGACCACATAAATAAACTTGGGTTTTTGCTGATTTTGTGCCAGTTTGGCAATCTCAGCGTCCAGCAGCCCGGTATTTATCCCCAGGTTGTCCAGAGAAACAGGATGCATATCTGCCAGATAAGAATTGAAAGCCTGAATTGCCCCCACATAGGTCGGCATACCGGTCATTACTATATCTCCCGGACTGACAAACACCTTGCCCACCAGATCCAATCCCTGTTGAGAGGAAGTGGTGACCAGAATATTGTCAACACCCACCTGGATACCCTGCTGCTGCATATACTTTACCAATTGTTGACGTAATCCAGGGTCTCCCTCAGTGGGACCATATTGCAGGGCAGTGGACCCTTCGGTTGCCAGAACATACTGGGCGATTTCATTGACTTCATCAATGGGAAACAAATCGGGGTCCGGCAACCCGCCGGCAAAAGAGATAATTCCTGGTTTACGGGTTAGCTTTAACAACTCCCTTATCTCTGATTTTTTCATAGACAAGGCATTTTTGGAATAAAACATTTCATATTCGAAAGTATCACCTCCAACAATAATATTCTAATCCAAACACCTCAATTTTTCAACCAAGCGGGGAAGTAATTTTGAGACAAATCGGATTTTAATCCGGCGTCGCCTATGTTATACTTGACCAGAAGATAAAATGAAAAAAATTATTTTATTGGTGTGTTTTATTCATATGATCAGCACTCTCATCCCCGGGACAACGATCCAGGGTTTAGTGGATAAGGAATTGGAGTCAGCAGACACATTGGCCCTGACTATATATACGGGTATCAGAAAAGTATCGGAGGAACCCTTTGCGCAAATTTACGGCAACAATAACATATCCCTGGGCCTTGATGTGGCGCTTTGCCTTCACAAAATATTTGAAATTTTCATCCATTCCGATTTCCTCTCCGCTGAGGGTAAAACATCGTTTACCGGTGACAAAACCAGCCTGACTATTTTGCCCCTGGAACTGGGTCTGCGTTTTAAACTGAAGCGCGGCATTTTTTTTCCCTACCTGGGGGGCGGCGCCGGGTACTATTTTTTTAATGAAGAATCGACCTTTGCAAGCGAGGCCTATACATCACAGGTGAATGGCTTCGGATTTTTTGGAGAGAGCGGAGTACGGGTGCGAATAATAAAAAAATGGCACCTCGACCTGAAAGTGAGGTACACCTCATTTAAACTCAAACCAATTGAGCTTGAAGAAACAAATGGGCAAATTGTCTATTCAAGCGAGAGAAACTTAAGCGGACTCACTATTGCCCTTGGCTTCGGTATATCGATTTAAAGCAAGACGGCATATCAGACCAATAAAAATCCCCAGACTGTCATAGAGTATATCTTTCATTGAGAACAACCTGCCGGGAACAAAGTATTGATGCGACTCATCCAGCAAAGCCAGTAACAATAGAATTGCCAATCCCCAGGCAATGGATTTGCGGGTCAGAGGCTCTGGCAGGATGCGAAAAAAAAAGAAGGTTAACACCATATACTCCAAAGGATGGAAGAAATAATCTGGGACCCCGGACGGCAGGTTTTTAGCAGGGAGAGAAGAGAAGTAAAAAATGATAGAATAAATAAAAACAGGGGGAAGGAAGCGATTAAAAAATTTCCTCATAATTTGGTTAACATATGGGAAACGGTATCCTCCCGGGGGCACCATGAACGGATTCTAAAACAACCGCATCAGCCAACTGAATGCAATAACACCCACCACCATGAAAAGAAAAAGTCGGCAGGCATAACGGATGATATCCTTTTTTTGTTCAAAGCGGATAAAAGCCATCATTACAGAGACAATAGCCGCAAAGATAATCATGGTATAAAAGTGACTTTTAAAAAAATTTATCATTTTCTCTTTCCCCTGGCAATATCAAAGGCATTCAATGCAATGAGATAATTCAACAAACCGGCACTTGTCAGATAGGTGGTGCCATAGGCAAAGGTTTCCGCTTTAATATTCCCCTGAGCCAGACCCAGCAATTTAATAATGAAATAAAAGACACCGTTGCCCAGATCGCCCAGAAAACCGAGGATTAACAGGGGGTGGAATTGCTTGGCATTGTAGAACTCGCCCTGCATCAAGAGCCCCATGGTCAACAATAACAGAATGCCGGTTATAAAGACCGCTGCTTTCAGATACTTTTTTTCGATAATGTGCCCGGCGCCTGGAAATAACCAGGAGATAAGGAAAATAAAATAAGGTTTCATGAGGGCCATTATACACCAATTATTCATCAACGGCAAGTGCTTGGATTACGGCCGCTCACTTGAAAAAATAACGGTGCTACTATATAATTTTTTTATAATTATGGTCAGAACCCCATTCTCAATTGTTTCAAAATCACTACTCCCCGCCATAAAAAACACTATCTTTATCCTTTTTTCGCTGACCTGTCTGTGTCAGCCGCTGCTGCCACTTGATCCACAAAAAGGACTAAAAGATACCATTGTGACAATTCTTACCACCAAGGATGGCCTGCCACAAAACACGGTCCATAGAATCCTCCAGGATAAAAACGGGTATATATGGATCGGTACCGGCCAGGGCCTGGCCCGATACAATGGTTACAACTTTAAAATCTTAAATAAGTTTACCACCTGGGAGATCAAAAATAACTCTATTACCTCAATGATGATTTCTCAAAAAGATGAATTGTGGTTCGGCACATTTGGCGGTGGCCTGGTGATGCTCAAAGAGAATAAGTTCAAACACTTTTCCGCTGCGGACGGCCTTACCAATGATTTTATCTGGACCATTACCCAGGACCACCAGCAAAATATATGGATCGGCAGCCATGGAGGCGGCTTGTTTCAAATTACCAAGGATGGCATGCGCAACTTAACCATGGCCCAGGGCCTATCCGACAACATTGTATTTGCCATAATCGAGGATGACCAGGAGAGACTCTGGATTGGAACTGAAAACGGCCTCAATTGCCTGGAGCGGGGTAAATTCAAAACTTACCGGGTCGAGGATGGTTTGCCCGACAATAAGATTACTACACTCTGCATCGATCATCAGGGCACTCTATGGATCGGTACACTTAGTGGTTTGTCCCGTTACAAAGACAATAAATTCCGCAATTATTCTACCCGGGAGGGCCTCTCCAGCAACCTTAT
>CBFDCH010000079.1:0-7950 GCA_965603235.1 uncultured bacterium
CAGGAGATAACGGTCCGCGATTTGTTGTGCCACCGCAGCGGGCTAGGCACCTTCAGCGGCGACCTCCTGTGGTACGAAACCCCTTACACCACGGTTGAGGTAATCAAGCGGGCAAGGCACCTGAAACCCAAATATCCCTTCCGCAGCGGTTATGGATATTCCAATATTATGTTCATGGCGGCCGGTGAGGTGGTGCATGAAGCCTCGGGTATTTCCTATAAAGATTTTATCAGTCAGGGGATTTTAAATCCCCTGGGCATGAACCGTACATGTATTGGCACCATTGACTTAAAAAGGAAAAAAAATGTGGCCACACCCCACCATGTACCGGAAAGCGGCAAGCCAGTTACTGTGGCCTATACTTCAACAGATTATATGGCCGCGGCCGGCGCTATTAATTCCAGTGTTCATGACATGGCTAAATGGTTGATCATGTTGCTGAATAATGGAAAGGTTGGAGACACCCAAATCCTATCTCCCAAAAGCCTTGAAGAGGTATGGACTCCCCACAATTCCTACAAGGTCTCCAGCAGCTTGAAAAAGCTCTCGCCCACCACCAATTTCAGCGCTTATGGACTGGGTTGGGGCATCTGGGATTATCATGGCCAAAAGGTGGTTACACATGGCGGCGGCCTGGACGGCATGATATCACGGGTAACGCTGGTGCCAGGTAAAAAATTCGGTTTTGTAATCCTTACCAATAGCATTAACTCACTAAGTACTCCCCTGTCGTACAAATTTTTGGATATCCTCATGGGAACCGGTAATAAAGACTGGAGCAAATATTTCCTGGAACAGCGGGAAAAGAGGCAGGCGGAGGCAAAGAAACGCCAGGCCAAACACAAGAAAAAAGAACCGGAAAAACCCCTGCCCAAATTTCAATTGGATTTAAACCATTACACCGGCCGTTACGGGGGCCCCATGTACGGTGATGCTGAGGTCAAACTGGTAAACGGCAAACTGGTATTAAATTTATTGGCCGCCCCTGTATTCATATCGGACCTTGCGCCACTTCATTTCGATACCTTTGAATTAACTCTCCGGAACACCTTTTCCTTTATCCAAAAAGGTAAGGGCACCGTCCAATTTTTACGGGACAAAAAGGGAAAAGTTGTGGAAATGTTGGTTGACATCCCCAATCACGATTTCTGGTTCACCGAATTGGAATTCAAAAAAAAGAAATTTTAACAAATTAAGGTTAAAATTAGGGAAGGTGCACCGGTCCTTTCCTGAAATAACTATTGATTTGACTTTTATTTTTCTCTGTGTTATTGGACAAACTGACTGGATTGTATTGGTAGGTAAACGTAGATTTTTTTTATAAATTGTCAGGGAGGGGGATGGTATGAATTTTGGAGAATCTTCTAAACTGGCCAGTATTGCAATCCAATACGGGCCCTTTTTTTTCTCGATTTTGTTCTGTATTTTTCTTTCCAGGTGGGGATATACCATTTATAACAAGGCCAATGTCAGGATAGAGCCAAAGCCTGCCACGCCACAGGAGCTGGCCACTTACCGTCTCTATTTTGTTGCCACCACTATTGTAGGTATTTTGCTGGTGGTGGTGTCGGTGATATGGTGGATCCTGCAGCAGAACAATGTCCATGTCTTTAAGGGCAAGATCATCAATGTTGAGGAAAAACACGAGTTCGTCTCTTCCGAACTTTACTTAAAGAGGATTGAAATAGGGGAGTTTGGCGGCTCCGACTCACCCATCAAGGTGTATGACTGGGATTTTTTCTGTATCCAGCGCGAACCCTTTATGGCCAAGCGAAAATTTTCGCTGCTCCATAAAAAAATCGGGGGCAAGATGGAGGAGGCCACCATCCAGTTCAGCCCTCAGGAAAATCTGAAATATAAAATTGATTTTGATGCCGAAAAAAATAAAAATTATTTAAAATTAATTGCCGGGCAGGTTCCCCAGCCTGCCCCTGCAGGACTCCTGTTTGCCAGTCATATGATCGGCGGACAGCAATTTACCTTTCAAAAGACGCAATATAAGCCAAGAGTGACTCTTAGATTGGTTCTTCAAAAAATCGAAACCCTGCAGGAGGAGAGCACCGAATTGGGTAAAAAGATCGATTGTGTTGATTTTTTATCCTCCCTTGGTCGGGAAGTGCCAACCCTTATAACAATGGACGAGACGATAAAAAGGGTCACTCCCAAGGAACCGGTCATTCTGACTCTCCTTGATCTGAGCCGTCATACGGACCGGGAATTGGCTTACAAGGCAGGCCGCCTGGTAAACCAGCTTTTTAATGTGGAAAACTACCTAAAAGCAGGGATTCAATCCAATAACAGCGAACTGCATCAAATCATTGAGTTAATTCTTTTCCGCATCGAGAGGGAGAGGATGACGGGCCTATTAAATTCAATTCCCCAGCAGCAGCGGAACCAGTTTTACCGCGGCCTGATGGCCCGGATTGAAGCAGGTAAAAAATCGCGAGTACTGGTGCCTACCGGCACTGCCAGGGGAGACCGGTACTATATCAAGGCCATTTTGAAGGAGAACAATGAGGCCGATGTCTTGGGTTTGGCTCGTTTGTTAAAGGGTACATTACCCTATGTGGTTAATGTGCAAAAGGAAGCCGATATCATAAGAGAACAGAAATACCGGTTGTTTTATTTGTTAACCAAGGAGAGGGCTCTGCAAATGGCGGAACAGATTGAGAGCCATCACGGCACAATAGAATTTGTGGCCATGGGATACCAGCTGCAGAAAAGGTAAAAGCGGATAAAATCCTTATTTCTCCCATTTCACCGGTAGCATTGGTTTATGGGGTCAGGGGTTTCTTCTGATTAAGTAGTGGATGGGTATGGCGAATATGACCACCAGGAAACAACCCACTACATTGTACCAGAGAAAGGAAATGTCGGTGAAGAAAAAGCAGTAGAAGACACCCAGCTCGGCCAGGATAGCGGCATAAAAGCAGGCGGCTCCCTTGACGAACTTGAGGTAGAATGAGACCAGGAATATTCCCAGGATTGTTCCGTAAAAGAGAGATCCCAGAATGTTGACCGCTTCCACCAGGGTACCCAGGCGGTTGGCATACTGGGCAAAGAGGATGGCGAATCCCCCCCAGACAATGGTAAAGGTCTTGGAGGCAACCAGGTAGTGGCGTTCGCTCTTATCCTTTTTTAGCAGCCTGCGGTAAATATCAACAATGGTGGTGGAGGCCAGGGAATTGAGCTCTGATGCGGTTGAGGACATGGAAGCGGCAAAAATGGCGGCAATGATCAAACCGAGCAATCCCACGGGCATATATTTTAATACAAAGGAGAGGAAGATATAGTTGGTGTCGCCCACATCTTTGTTGGCTGTGTGTTTTTCGATCAACTCGATGCCCGCTTCTCTGAATTCGGCTGCCGTTTTATCGGCCAGGTCTATCTTTTCATTCAGGTCGGCCAGGGTGGTTTTATCCTTCCTGTGCCTGGCCCTGATCAATTCCTTTACCAGGTTGTTCTTTACGATAGAGGCCTCCTGGTACTGGCTTTCCAGCTGACGGTATTGTGCACCAAGCTGGCTGTCGCGTACACTCTGGCTGGCCACAGAGTTAAAGAACAGGGGTGAGGGAGTGAACTGATAAAATACAAAAACCAGGGTCCCCAGCAGCAATATAAAAAATTGCATGGGCACCTTGATCAGGCCGTTGGCCAGGAGTCCCATTCGGCTGTGTGTTACCGATTTACCGGTGATATATCGCTGTACCTGGGATTGATCGGTGCCAAAATAGGCCAGAGCCAGAAAGAATCCACCGATCAATCCGGACCAGATATTGTACCTATTGCTCAGGTCAAACGAGAAGTCTATGGCATTCAGCTTGCCCATTTTGCCGGCCACGTACAGGGCATCAGTGACAGTGACGTCTTTGGGCAGCAGGTGGATTACCATCAGGAATGCTCCGCTCATGGCTGCCATGATGATGATCATTTGCATGGTTTGTGTCCAGCTGACCGCTTTGCTGCCGCCTGAAGCAGTATAGATAATCACCAGTACACCGATAAAGGCGTTGGTGAAGTAGATGTTCCAACCCAATATGGTGGATAGTATGATTGCCGGCGCGTAAATGGTTAAACCAGCGGCAAATCCCCGCTGGATCAAAAAAAGGACAGCTGCCAGGCCGCGGGTTTTTAAATCAAAACGGTTCTCTAGGTATTCGTAAGCGGTGTAAACTTTCAGTCTGCGGAAAATGGGGATAAAGGTGATGGAGATGACGATCATGGCCAGCGGCATGCCAAAATAGAATTGCACAAAGCGCATGCCGTCGCTATAGGCCTGACCCGGTGTGGATAAAAAAGTAATGGCACTGGCCTGTGTGGCCATCACTGACAGGGCCACTATGTACCAGCGGATATTGCGGTCTGCCATCAGGTAACCGTTAAGATCACGGCTGCCCCGTCCCTTATAAATGCCGTAAATCACAATGAAAACAAGCGAGGAGAAAAGGACAAACCAGTCTAAAGGTCTCATTTAAAAATCAAGGTAAACAAGGTTAGCAGCAGAATCCAGAAAACCAGGTTGGCGAGCACCAACAGGTAAAGGTTTTTCCATTTTTTTAAAACCGGCGGCGCTTCCTCAAGCTCTGTATCAGCCCCGGCCGGCATATCATTTTGTTTTTGGCTGATCATCTTCCCGTCCTGATGTTATTAAGTTAACCAGCAACCGGAGCGCTCCCGGTACAGCGGCCGGTAATTGCCGGAAGAATGAAAAACCGGTATAGATGAAGACTCCCTGGCCATGGGTACAATATAGTAGACCTCCCTCCTGTGCTTTCTCGCCGCTATCGTGGCAGGCCAGGATGGTAGCATAGCGTTTATCCCAGGATCCGGCAAAATAGAGGCCCCGTTCCTGTACCCAGCCCTCAAAATCGCTGGCCGATATCTTGTTGGGTTCATTTAGAACTGCATGGTCCGGTTTTACAAATGTAATTGCCGCGGATTCCTCTGTTACCCGGTTTCTGGACAATTTAAAGGGGAAGGGGCCCAGTTCAGGCACTTTTAAACGGCGAGAGACATTGTATTGCATCACTATTCGACCGCCTGCTGCCACATAGGCGAGCAGACGCTGCTGACTGTGCTGCAGAATATTACGGGTATTATAAGCTCTGATCCCTGTGATAATAGCCTTGTATTGCTTGAGATTGCCATTCTGAACATCGTTGTCTGAGAGGAGGTCTACCTGGAAACCGACCTGGTGCAAATATCTGGGGATTTCATCTCCGGAACCCATAATATAGGCGATTTTTCCACCTATCCCCTTAATTTTTACCCGCACCATATAAGCCTGTGCTTTGGGGTGAAGGGTGATTTTTGGAATGTGGGTGTATTGAATGGTAGTGCGACCGTAATGGTAGGTTTTGCCCGCAACAGACATGACCGCCTTCATTGTGCAGTTTGCCGGCTCGGCAGGTGGTGAAATGGAGAGGGAAAGGGTTTGTTCACTGAATGCTTTGCCGATTTTAAATGGAATTGAGGAGGGTTGAACCGTCCAGGTTTTGGGTAGTTGCAAGGTAAGTTTTCCGGCAACCGGAACTGGCCCACTCCGCAATTTAACTTTAACAGTTCTTTGTTTCTGAGTAGCAAAATAAACAACCTTATCCTCAAAATTCAAGGACACGGGCGGAGTTACCACCAGGGACTGGTATTGTTCGCCCTGAACGGGATCTCGCCAGCGGTAGAGGATGGGAGCGCTCAGGGTCATCTCCCGATTGTCTGCCCTAACAACAAATTTGACATTAAAGGGATAGGGCGCAATGGCCTGGCCCTTGTGGCGGTGGTTGGAGGTGTGGTAGGTTCCTGTTGAAGCCTCTTCTCTCAGCCAGTAGGGGTGACTGAATTGACTGGTATTGATCTTTGTCATTACTTCAATGGCAAAGGGCTGATTATTGGCCAGTTTTTGCTTCATTAAAAGGGGGCTGGATGAGCCGGGTGCAATAATAGATACTAATGTTAAGGGGAAGCTGGATCGGTTTATCACGGTGGTTTTGACCTTTATCTGTTGCCCGGGCATCACTTCGGCTGTGCTGGCAATGGCCTCAAGCCAGAGTCCGGCGCAGGATTGAATGATTTGCAGCAACTCTTTCTCCTTCTGGTTGCGCCAATAACCGGGGGGTAGTTTTTTCAGCTGAGCATGGGTTTTTATTAAAAGTGGTAATATGCGGTCAGGCCTCCGCGGATTGAATGTCTGAATGGCCTTTGCTATGGTGCTTTGAATGGTACGGGAACCGGCTACCCTGGTCCAACTGGTGTTAATGTCGGAGAACAGATCGCCTTTTGCCGGATCGCCGGCCAGCAGTGCGTAGTAATCGGATTGATGTCCGCGCCTGGCCAGAACTCCGAAGCCCTGACTCTTATGCATGCTGCGACTGTGAGCAGCTATCTCGCTGTAGGATTTACCCAATAGGGGATTAAAAGTTCCCACATCTACCTGGATCAGGTTTTTTAGCTCCTCCTTTTTAAAATTCTGCATGCGTGGACGCCAGGTATTCCAAAACAGGCGCCTTGGCTGCCACACGGATACATACTTTAATTGTTCAGCAAAGCGAGAGGAGTCGCCCGCTGTTTTGAAAGCTTCCATGGCCAGGATGGCTGAGGCACTGTGGTGACCATGACCTCCCCTGTTCGGAGGGAAGCGGCTTAAAATAATGTCCGGTTTGAACCAGCGAATGACGAATACTATGTCCTCCAGCACTTTATCCCTGTTCCAGATGGAGATCGATTCACTAGCGGTTTTTGAGTAGCCGAAATCAATGGCCCGGGTGAAAAATTGTTTTGCGCCATCAATACGCCGGGCTGCCAGCAGCTCGTATGTACGCAATGCGCTCATTAATGGGCCTTTTTCCGTACCAATCAGGTTCTGGCCGCCGCCACCGCGAGTGATGGAGAGATAACCGGTTCTCATAAGTTTTTCCCGGCCCAACCACGAGAGTACGGAGGTGTTTTCATCGTCCGGATGGGCGGCAATATATAAAACGCTTCCCAATACCTGGAGTTTTTTCAGTGCCAGTTGTATCTCTGCGCTGTTCATCAGGCGGGGCTGCACTGAGGGGAATGTGGGGTGGACCAAAATTAAACCAACTATACAAATAAATAAAATTTTTTTCATCTGATTCATCTTACTTATACGTAAATTTTGATTGATGGTTAATGCCAATGGTTCAATGATACCAGATTAGTTGACATTTGTATATGTCTGGGTTATAAACATTATCACAGGTGTAAAAAGCACATGATTTCGCGGAGGTTTAAATGAAAAAAACAACACTAGGTTTAATGATTATTGTATTGGTCTTTATGATGGGCACACTGGGATTGAACGGCCAGGAGATCCAATTTCCCAAGCCGAGTCCCAAAGCATCCGTCACCCAGGAGATCGGTTTAGCGGAAGTTACCATTACCTATCACAGTCCCGGTGTTAAGGGTCGTGCGATATGGGGCAAACTGGTACCATATGATAAGGTATGGCGCACCGGGGCCAACAATGCCACCACCATTAGTTTTAACAAGGATGTAACCATTGAGGGTAACTCCCTGAAGGCCGGCACTTACGGACTCTTCACCATTCCCGGAAAAGAAGCTTGGACCTTTATTTTCAGCAAACAGGCCAAAATCTGGGGCACCTACGGCTACAAAGAGGATCAGGATGTGCTACGGGTTAAGGTGAAAGCCTCCAAACTGCCGCACAGCATGGAGCGGATGCTCTTTCACTTCACAGGTGTTACCGATGATGCTGCCAAAGTTGTCCTGACCTGGGAAAAAGTATCAGCGGCCTTTACCATCAAAGTCGATACCAAGAACATGGTGAGCAAGAGTATAGAAAGGGCCATGGGTAGGTATTGGGTTGCTCCTTACCAGTCGGCCAACTATGCCCTGGCGAATGATCAACTGGAGAACGCCAAAAAATGGGTAGATATGTCGGTTTCCATCTCTGCCACCTATTGGAATTCTTTG
>CBFDCH010000080.1:0-7918 GCA_965603235.1 uncultured bacterium
ATAAAAAAAACACCCCCCAATGACAGGTTTATTTTTTTATACTTTTTGCTGCGGCGAACATGATATCCTGGATGCGGGGGATGATTGTGTCCAGATCGTCCACCACCCCTTCACGCAGCAACATATTGTCCAGCAGCTGCAGGGCCAGGTTCTTCAATCCTTCAGCCATGGGTGAGGCCTTATGGATACGTATCATCTCCTTGATCAGGTTATTGGCCGGATTGATCTCAAATATCTTTTTGGCAAACTGATAATCCTTGTTGGTCATTTTCATGATCTTTTCCATTTGTATGGAAGGACCATCGGCCGCGTGCACCAGCAGGCAGGGGCTATCCACCAGCCGCTTCGAGACCTTCACTTCAGCCACCCTCTCGCCAAAAATGGTTTTCAAAAAGACGACAAAGCTATCCACATCCTTTAAGTAGTCCTTGTCTTCTTCCTCATCTTTGTCCAATTTGATATCCGCACTCTCCACAACCTTCAGGTTCTTACCCTCAAAGCTGCGTAAATGATCCATGACAAATTCATCCATTGGGTCGAGCAGGTAGAGTACCTCGTATTTTTTTTTGTTAAAAGCCTCCAGGGCCGGATTATTCTGCAAAGATTCATAATTCATGCCTGAAACATAATAGATCTCTTTTTGATCCTTGGCCATGCCCTTGACATATTCCTGCAAATCAATGGTTTCATCCTTGCCCTTCTTGGAGGAGTGAAACAACATCAATTGACCCAGTTTACTTTTATTTTCAAAATCACTGACCACACCTTCTTTTAGGTTGCGTTGAAAATTTTTCCAAATTTTCAGATATTTTTCCCGGTCTTTCTCTTTCAATTTAGCCAGATGTTCAAACAGCTTTTTTAAAATGTGTTTTTTTATTTTGTCAATGATGATGTGGTTTTGGATGGTTTCTCTCGAAATATTCAGGGGGATATCTTCCGAATCAATGACCCCCTTCACAAAGCGGAGGTACTCAGGCATTATTTACTTGCACCCCTTTTGAATCAATACTTTACTTGAATAGAGGTCCACACCGGGTTCGGTTTTCATAAATCCCAATACCTCAAGCGATGTCTTGGGAATATAGAGAACAGCATTAAACTGCACCGGCGCATCCGATGAGAGGTGTATGTAGGTTTCAGGATCTTCCTGGGCATGGTCGAAAAACTTGTAAAAATCGATATAATCCTTAGTTTTTAAACTCGATTTGGGCTGAGTCCAGATGGCCGGTACACTCTCAATTTTTTCCTTATCCACATAAATGGGGAAGGGGACAAAATTGGAGTGTTTGCCAATAATGTTCTTTATGGTATATTTTTCCAGAAACTCTTTCTCTTCCTTTTTTAAAATCAACTCAATGCGCGTACCTCTGGTCTTTTTTATTGTATTTTCTATGGTATAGTTGTTATCCCCCTTGGATTTCCACAATAATCCACTGCTCCCCTTCTTAAAGGATTTGGTGTAAATATGGATCTCTTCAGCCACCATAAAACTGGAGTAGAAGCCCACGCCAAATTTGCCGATCAGATCTACTTTATCTTTTTCTTTTGATTCCGACAATTTATGTAAAAATTCAACCGTGCCTGACCGGGCAATGGTACCAATATTCTCAACCAACTCTTCCTTGCCCATGCCTATGCCAGTATCTTCCACCACCAGTTTGTTCTGGCTTTTTACAAACGAAATATCAATCTGCAGGTCCAATTCCTTATCTTCAATGTCCTGATTGGTTAAAATCTCAAACTGTACTTTGTTTAGAGCATCCACTGCATTGGAGATCAATTCCCGCAAAAAAACCTCTTTGTGCTGGTAAAGAGAATAGACCAGGATATTCAATAGTTGCTTCACCTCAGATTGAAATTCAAATTTTTCTGTTTTTGCTTTGGCCATTATTCCTCCTTGTTTGCCTTTGCCAATGTCTTTAACAGATAATTATACCATTGCTGTCAAGGCCCGCCCATAGGACCACTTTTAAGAATTTGTTGCTTGATTAAAGAACTCTTCTCGGCGATTTTTTGTAAGTAAACTTATATAAACCCTAACATATCGGCCATAAACATTCACCGGCTAATTTTGGCATCCCTATTGCAAAAAAATTCCTGTAATGTATAATAACAATTTTTATGCTTTTTTAGCCATCCAGGGGAGGAAATTGCATGACACGACCTAAAAAACGAACTTTACATTACTTAACGGCAATATTTATCATAAGTGGATTGGTACTACCATTATCAGCAGCCACCTACACGGTCACCAACACCAATGACAGCGGCACCGGTTCCCTGCGCCAGGCCATCCTGGACGCCAACACAAATGCGGGTTTGGACACCATTGTCTTTGACATTACCGCCCCCCCCTACTCCATCCAGCCTACATCTGCACTCCCAAATATAACCGGACAGACCATCATAGATGGCTGGTTCCAGGGAGGAACAGGATATACAGGCCCACCATTAATTGAACTCAATGGCATTAGCGCAGGAACCAGCAGCGGCCTCTCGTTGGCGGCAGGTAGCTCTTCCAGTGTGATCCGTGGATTGGTAATCAATCGTTTCGACACCAATGGCATTTCTATTACTAACTCCCACAGCAACAGGATATATGGCTGTCATATCGGAACCAATGTTGCGGGTACAACTGCACAGGCAAATAATGATAGTGGAATTTATGCATCCCAAAGCAATAACAATATCATTGGCGGAAAAAGCACATCTGAGAGAAACCTAGTTTCTGGTAACGGTTACATGGGAATATACCTCTATAACTGTGAAGGTAACACTATTGAAGGAAACTTCATTGGCACCGACATCAATGGTACCGTTGCAATAGGAAATGTCAGTAACGCCATATGGTTAAGGGATGGACAAAATCATACTGTGGGCGGCACCACCACCAACTCTAGAAACATTATCAGTGGCAACACTGACGGCGTTATAGTAGGATCTGACAACTCAATCATCAAAGGTAACTATATTGGCCCAGACGTAACCGGCACCTCATTTTTGGGGAATCAAGGAGCAAGTCTTATTCTTGTAAGCTCCGACAACACAGTTGGGGGATTAACATCTGAGGAAAGAAATGTAATTGCCGGAACCTTCCGTCTCGTTGGTGTTTTCGACACCGGTAACGAGATTTTAGGTAATTATATTGGTACCAATGCTACTGGAACAGCTGCATTGGGACCGGGAGATACAGGCATCTATTTATCTGGTTGGTCAAACACCATAGGCGGAACTGACCCAGGAGCGGGAAATCTCATTTCTGGCTGTGTTAATAATGGGATACATGTTTTTATGATGAATAACAATACTATTGCCGGAAACTACATTGGCACTGATGTTACCGGTACGGCAGCACTAGCGAATGGTCAAAATGGTATTCTTATTGAAGAAGCGGACAACACAATTGTCGGGGGAACTGATCCCAATGCCAGAAATATCATTTCCGGCAACAGTCAAAATGGCATCCGGATTATAGACACAAGTACCAACAATACCATCCTGGGCAATTATATTGGCACTGATGTAACCGGTACCAATGATTTGGGTAATGGCAGTAATGGCGTTTCCGTCGAAGAAGACGGCAACACCATCGGTGGGACAACACCTGGGTGCAGGAATGTAATTTCAGGGAATTCATCTGGAATAGAACTTCAATCTGCGAATAACAACAACATTCAGGGCAATTATATCGGAACAGATGCTGATGGCACCACAGGCTTAGGAAATGGGATGGGGATCGCTTTCTTGTCTTATTGTACCAATAATACGGTGGGAGGCACCACACCCGGGGAAAGGAATCTTATATCTGGAAATGATGAAGATGGTATTCATTTTTCTGTATATGATACTACGATTAATAATTTAGTAATTGGAAACTATATTGGAACAGACAAGAATGGTAGTGTGGCCATCCCAAATAGATATGGAGTAAGACTCACCCATGGTAATACGGTTGGCGGAATCAATGAAGCTGAGGGTAACCTCATATCAGGCAATTCAATTAGTGGAGTAGCCATAGGTGGTTACAATGGAAAACTTATCGGAAATATTATTGGATTGGATGTTTCTGGGACAAGTAGATTGGGAAATTTGCGAGGTGTCATCATATCTTGTGTAAATTGGCTTTTTCCGGTATTTCAAAATATTTTAGTAAGCAACAATACCATTTCAGGAAACAACTCAGATGGGATTGAAATAGATGAAATTGCTAGTGGAGTTACAATAAAGAATAACTTTATTGGGACAAATAGTGCAGGAGACCAAATTCTCGGCAACACTGGAAACGGGATATATATTGATGAAACTGCAACCATCAATGTGATTGGTGGTGTAGGTGCCGATGAACCAAACGTAATTGCCTTTAATGGTCAGAATGGCATTTTACTCCATACTGATTGCGGTATTGAAAACACCATATCCGGAAATTCTATACACTCAAATAGTAGCCTGGGTATTGATCTGGGAAATAATGGGATTACTACCAATGACTCTGGTGACACCGACACAGGGGCCAATAATTTGCAAAACTTCCCGGTGATTACCAATGTGGTCAGGTATCCGTCCAGTATACTAATCGAAGGAAGTCTGGATTCGATTGCCGGTCAGACTTATACCATTGAGTTCTTTTCCAACACCGCTCTTGATCCATCGGGTAATGGCGAGGGGGAGACATATATTGGCAACACCTCCTTAGACATCCCCTCCGGGCGGGCAGTGGCCACTTTTTCAGTCACCCTGCCGGTTGCTGTTCCTGCAGGGCGTTACATTACAGCCACAGCCACCGACCCCAATGGCAACACATCAGAGTTTTCAGGCGGCATCATTACTCCCACTCTTGCTTTATTATCTGATTTCCGCGCCTATTCGGCAAGCGGCGGTGTGACGGTTGAGTGGACCACTGCTGCTGAAAACGGCACCGCCGGTTTTACTCTCTTGCGAAAAGGTGAAAACGACAAACAATTTGTACCGGTCAATCCCAAACTCCTTCCTGCCCTGCCCCATGCCTCCGAAGGAGCCACCTACAGGCTGATCGATCCTTCAGCATCATCCGGTGAAACCTACATCTACAAACTGATGGAGGTGGAAAGCTCAGGCAAATTCCGCTTCCACGGTCCTTACAAGACAATAGTGGACGGTAAATCGATTCACCTTTCCAGTAAAAAAGCATTCTTTAAGCGAATGGATAAATCTTTTTCAATAAAACGATTTAACAAAAACCTCAACCGCATCGCCAAACTCCCCAGCGTCAAACACCAACACCGGCTGCAAAAACGGAAACACTTCTTAAACAAAATAAAATGGTTCAAAAAGGGCAAAAAACACCAGAGAGGAAAGATCACTATCAAAGAAAAAGGCCTCTACCTGATCAGCCGGCAGCAGATCTCAGAGATGCTCAACCTCAACCCCAGCGAGGTCAAAACGCGGATCATGACCCACCGGTTCCAGCTGACCAATCGCGGCCATGAAATCCCCTGGCTGCCGGCCCATGGCTACCGCGGCATTCTCTTCTTTGCAGAAGCCATTAATAATGTCTACACCAATCAAAACGTCTACTTTCTTAAAACGGGCAAAGCAAAACCAATGGGCTATGTGCCCGGCGGATTTACACAGGCAACAGAACTGCAAACCTTTACCGACACGCTTCATCTTGAACAGGATCAATACGCGTTAACCGCTTTATTTTCAGATCCTGACGCCGACTACTGGCTGTGGGATTATTTGGTGGCAGGCATGGCTGGCAAAGATTTCCCCTTTATCCTTTCATCACCAGCCACCACAGATACAGCCACCCTGACCGTTCATTTAAAAGGCGCCACTCCCACCTCCCACCAGGTTAAGATCAGCTTAAATGGAAATCCCGTGGGACAGGGAACCTGGTCCGGAACAGATGACCATACCCTGGAACTATCCCTTGATCCCTCATTGCTGCAAAACGGTGCCAACAATATAACAGTGACCAACAACTCTTCAGTGAGCGTGTTTTATGTGGACTCCTTTGATTTAAGCTATGAACGCTACTATCAGGCGGTAAACAACCAGCTTTTCTTCAACCCCGGCGAAAACGAGAGTGTGACTGTGGGTGGATTTACAGATAGAAATGTTCTGCTGTTTGATGTCACCGATCCCAAAAATCCCAAACGGGTGATGGCCCGGAGCCGGCGGGACGGTAAGATCTCCTTTACACCGGCATCAGCCGAGCACAGTTACCTGGCAGTAGCTGCCAACAGTTTGTGGCAACCACTTGAGGTAAAAGGGGTTGAGCGATCCGTATTGAAGAAGAAGAACAAGTCTGCCGATTATGTTGTGATCATCCCGCAAGGATTTGCAGAACCAGCTGAAAAACTTGCCACATTGCGTCAGGCGAGTGGATTAGAGACCCTGGTGGTTGAGCTGGAAGATATTTATAATGAATTTAATCATGGCATTGGTGAACCTTCAGCAATCAAGAGCTTTTTGACCTATACCGCCAACCACTGGCGCGACGGTGCGCCCAGGTATGTGGTGCTGGCGGGAGACGGCAGTTACGATTACAAGAACCATCGACAGCACAACGATTGCTTGGTACCACCGATAATGGTTGCGACCCCTTACGGGTTGTTTGCCACGGATAATGTTTATGGCGATATTGCCGGTGAGGATGGTGTGCCGGAAGTGGCGGTGGGCAGAATCCCGGTGCTAACGGCCGATGAATTAGCAGCCTATGTTGAGAAGCTTTCCCGGTATGAGGAGTCACAAGGCGATTGGCGTTCAAGGATGCTGTTTTTGGCAGACAATGGTGATATGGCAGGCAACTTCCCGGCAGACAGTGATTCGGTGGCCAAGTTAATTACAAATTACCAGGTAGACAAGGTCTATTTGTCTCAGTTTCCAACGGTTGTTGAGGCCCGGGCAAAACTCTTTACAACCTGGAACAGTGGTGTGGGATTGGTTAATTTTATTGGCCATGCCGGGTTGGTAAGCCTCACCTCAGAGGGATTGTTTCAGAAAGGTGATGTGGCAATGCTTCAGAATGGAGACCGGTGTGGGGTGGTGACCGCATTTACCTGTGTGATGGGCCGTTTCTCCATGCCCGGGTTGGAGACTCTGGCTGAATCGTTGCTGCTGCACCCGACAGTGGGCGCGATTGCCTGCTGGGTGCCCAGCGGAGCATCGTTGAATTACCTGGCAGTAACACTTGCTGAAGGATTTTACCGCAGAATTTCAACGTCAGATGAAAAGAGCCTGGGCGAGGTGATATTAAAAGCCAAGGCTGAATATGCCACCAGATACCCGCAAGTATACATGCTGCACATATACAACCTGCTGGGCGATCCAGCCATAAAGATTAAATAAGCAGAGAGAGGTTACTCTTCGAGCAGCTCGGAGGCAAAAACAATCTGAACACCCCGGGAACGGATATATTTGATGGAATCCCGGATTGCCTCAATGGTTGAATCAAAGGTATGGCCAATGGCAATGGCCCTGCCTTTCTGCAGAGCAATCTCGGTTAGTTTACGTAACCCGCTGATCGAATTTTCATAGCTTTTGGGGGAATCAAGAAACACATCACGGAAGGAAGTTTTTACCTTTAACTCTTTAGCCAGGGTATAGGCAACCGTGGTAATGGTAGTACGGGAATCAATAAAAAAGAGTCCCTCTTCTTTGACAATCTGCAATACCCGCTTCATCAATTCAGGGCTGGAGGTTACCAGGGAACCCTCATGGTTGTTCATGCCCCGGGCATGGGGAATTACCTGTCTGGCCCGTTTGATCAGGTTGCGAATATCCTCATTCGAGGAATCGAGTGTCACATATTTGTACTTGGGATATTTTGAGCCGGAATTCTTGTGCTGCATGGGGATATGTATCAGCGTCTCAAGGTTGAATTCTTTTAATTTTACCGCTTCTTGCCGGGCATAGGGAGCATCCGGTAATATTG
>CBFDCH010000081.1:0-7887 GCA_965603235.1 uncultured bacterium
TCAAGGACCTGATTGGCCAGCCGCATGTTACCAAAACATTGCAGAATGCGATAAAGATGAACAAACTTTACCCGGCAATGATCTTTTCCGGGATGAAGGGAGTCGGTAAAACCTCTGCAGCCAGAGTGCTGGCCAAGGCTCTTAATTGTGAACATGGCCCCCAGGTGGAACCATGTAATGCCTGTCAGATTTGTCAGGAAATCACTGAGGACAAATCTCTCGATTATATTGAAATTGATGGCGCATCCAATAATGGTGTTGAAGAGGTGCGAAATTTAAGGGAAAACGTCAAGTATAAACCTTTGAAAAACAGGTATAAAATGATTGTTATTGACGAGGTCCATATGCTCTCCAACTCAGCCTGGAATGCTTTGTTAAAAACGGTCGAGGAACCTCCTGATTTTACTTATTTTATCCTGGCAACCACAGATTTCCACAAAATACCGGCAACCATAGTCTCCCGCTGTCAACATTTTGAATTTAAGCGCATTCCATATGAAATTATTATTAATTTGCTAAAGGAAATCTGCAAAAAGGAGGATTTGGAGATTTCCGAGTACGCTCTCTATCTAATCGCTAAATCTTCGGAAGGGAGCCTCCGCGATGCCAAAAAAATACTGGACCAGGCCATCGCTCTTTCCAGCGGAAATGTTCACGATAATGATGTTATTGAAATACTGGGAATTGTAGACGAGGAGATCTTCATAAAACTAACCCAGAGTGTATTAACTCAGAATCGCAAGGAAATCATTGTGTTGGTGAATGAACTTTGTGAACGGGGTATTGGCCTACGGTTCTTTTATAATGAGTATTTGAAATTTTTTCGCGACCTGATCATCTTCAAATCGGTTGACCAGTCTGAGAAATTCAGCAATCTGAATCCTGAGAATTTTCCGGAAATTCGGGAAATGTTAAAAAATGTCAGGGATGTGGAATTGCTGCGGCTCTTTAATGCAGCCAAGGATCTTGAGATTACCATCAAGAATACCGAAAATCCCCGGATTATTCTGGAATATCTTTTCTTGAAATTATCTTATTTCCCTTCCCTGGTTTCAATTGAGGAGTTAATCAATAATCGGAATCCCTCACCAGCGGGTGGAAGGGGCGGCGGGACGTCACCTCCAGCGGCGCCAATCCGCAGCGGAGATTCCGAACCTGCCGGGCCCTTGGCGCAGGCGGATAATAAGCACCAGCCCAAAGCTGATGCGCCAGCCGAGGATTTAAACTCAGAGTTACAGAAAATGCTGGCCAAAGATCGTCCAAGAATCGCTTCCGCTCTTCAGACCGCAATCATCCAGAATCAGGATGATAGTGTTTCCATAACTTTCCCGGGAAATAGTGAATATGCCTACAAACATGTTCGGGACAACTCGGGATATATCAAAAAAAAGATCCAGAGCATCCTGGGGGCTGAAGTTGATTTACAATTACACTTCAATGAAGCGGAAGCTCAAATCGATGATAAATCCCGCGTCAAAGAATTAAAAAAAGATGAAAAAATAGGTGGATTGGTGAAAAAAATCAAAGGTAAGATTATATCTATAGAGGGTAAAACAGGAGGAATTGATGGCTAAATTTCCCAATATGAACCAATTGATGAAAATGGCTCAAGACATGTCTCAAAAGATGGAAGAGCAACTGAACAGCGTTGAAGAGGAGGGAAACTCCGGTGGAGGGATGGTAAAGGTGGTTTTAAATGGGCATAAGCATATCCTCTCCTTAACAATAGCCAAGGAGGTTGTTGATCCCGACGATGTTGAAATGCTGCAGGATTTGGTGATTGCTGCCATGAATGACGCCATAGCCAAAGTGGATGAAAAAGTTAAAGGCGAACTGGGCGGCATGGCCGGCGGTATTCCCGGTATGCCGGGTGGATTTCCGTTTCCTGGAATGTAATTCAATATTATGCACCAATTCACCCTTCCCATCCGTCAATTAATTGAGGAATTAAAGAAAATTCCCGGTATTGGCCGTAAGTCAGCTCAGCGGATCTGTTTTTACCTTATGAAAGCAGATAGTCAGCAGGCTGAACAATTGGCAAACGCCATTCTGCAGGCCCGGCAAAAAGTTTTTTTCTGCTCAGTATGTAATAACATCACTTCCATTGACCCGTGCGAAATTTGTTCAGATAACAACAGAGAAGAGAGCAAGATCTGTGTGGTTGAGGAACCCTTTAATATTTATTCCATTGAAAGCACCAACTTGTATAAAGGTTTGTATCACGTTTTACATGGAAATTTATCGCCCATGAAGGGTGTTGGACCTGATGAACTTAAAATTGCCGGGTTGATCGAAAGGATTGAAAAGAATCCGGTTAAGGAAATTATACTGGCAACCAGCCCCACAACCGAAGGTAATGCCACTGCACACTTTTTAACAGAAATCCTGCGTAAATTCGAGGTTAAATTGTCACGGATCGCACTTGGTTTGCCCATTGGCGCAGATATGGATTATGTCGATTCAGTCACCATTGCCAAGGCGATTGAAGGACGTGTAGAAATATAACAAATGGGCTACTGGAAGACTATCTGCTGGCAGGGAAACCGAGGGACCGACCTCTTTAGAACAACAATTCTTCTGGCTGAGATCATGGCGGAAAATGGTTACTATGTACAGGCTTTCCCTGATTTCAAACAACCAAAAACCTGTCACACAGGCATGGTTTACAATAGAATTTCAGATCAGCAAATTCGCGTCCATTCCCATGTTGAAAGGGCTGATATCATTGTGGTTCTCGACCCGGGTTCAGGCAACCTCGAATGGCTGCAACAGGCAGGGGAGGGGACTATATACATTTTTAATTGTGACTCCCTTGATACCATAATAAAAATCATGGACCTTGAGGAAAAAACAGTTTTTTATGTAGATGTTGATTCTTTAAACGATGAACAGGAGGATTCCAATCCATCCATTTCCATGCTGACTGTAGTGGTCAGCCAACTGGGTATGATAACCACTGAGAAATTTACTGAAGATCTGCAAAAATCACTATTAAATCAATACAACGCTGATCATGTATCCGCCCACATGAAATCAGTGAGCCAGGCTCTGGCTGGGATTAAACAACCATGACCAAAAAAAAATGGCAGGAGTTGCAGCCCGGGAATACCAATTTTGAGGCTGGTAACTCGATAAAAGAATATGTGGACTGCAATCCTGTGGGGCCAAAACCCGATTTTCACGCTGATAGCTGCGTCCACTGTTTTTTTTGCTGGCTTTTCTGTCCTGAAAATGCTATAATAACGCACAACAGCAGGGTTACCGGGATCAATTACGACTTTTGCAATGGCTGTGGATTATGTGTGGTTGAATGCCCTGTTAATAAGGATCCTATGCCGTTAACAATCTCAACAAATAAAGAAAAATAAACGAGCTGATTAGATGTCGGAAATTAAAGTGCTGGATGGAAACAGGACGATTGCCGAAGCGATCCGACAACTAAAACCTGATGTAATCTCAACCTATCCAGCTGATCCCTCAAGTCCTTCAATAGCCTCGATTGCCACTTTTATAGCCGATGGCCATCTCGACAGTGAGTTGATTAATAGTGATTCTCATTACAGCGCCCTGAGTAGCTGTACGGGAGCTTCAGCGGCCGGAGCGCGGGTATTTTCCATTACCGCATCCCAAGGTTTGGCCGCAATGCATGAAATGCTGCATATTACGTCCTCTCTAAGACTCCCCATGGTTTTGGCTGTGGCAAACTCATCACTCGCTGCACCTGTTTGTCAGAATGCTGATCACTCAGACATGCTCGCGCAAAGGGACTGCGGCTGGATTCAGCTTTTTGCCGAAAACGCTCAAGAAGCCTATGATAATGTAATTCAGGCCTTCAGGATCGCGGAACACCAAGAAGTTAGAACTCCGGTTATGTGCGGAATGGATGCTTTTGCCACGTCTCACACCTATGAGAATGTATTGCTGGAGAACAACGATGAGGTGGTTGATTTTGTTGGCGAAAAGTCTTTGGAGAACTCCATTCTTGATGTTAACCAACCGAAAACAATTGGATCATCAGCTGACAACGAATACTATTTTGAGCACAAAATAAACCAGAACCATGGCATGGAAACCTCTCGAAGGGTGATCAGAGAGGTGGGTAAAGAGTTTGGTGACTGTTTCGGACGGTATTATGGATATTTTGAATCCTATAGGATGGAGGATGCGGAAATCGCTCTGATCTTAATGGGTTCTGCTTGCGGAACTGCCAAAGAGGGTGTGGATCAGTTGCGGGAAAGAGGACAGAATGTTGGTTTATTGAAAATCAGGGTATTCAGACCATTCCCCCATGTTGAGTTGAGGGAAGCTCTAGCCAGTGTGAAAGCTGTTGCGGTTCTTGACCGGGTCTTTTTCCCGGGGAATCCGGGCGGTCCGCTTTTTCAGGAAATCAGTACCATTTTATTTGATCTGGAAAAATCTCCCCTTCTTTTCCCATTTGTATATGGATTGGGAGGAAGGGATATAACCACCGGTCATATTGAAAATGTTGTTCAGGAGATAAAAGCCGGTGTTGAAGATGGAGTGGGGAGCACCCCGCTGAAATTTATTAATCTAAGGGAATGATTTGGCAGGATTAAAAGAATTAATTCAGGACGACGATCTGTTTGTCGCCGGCCATGGATTATGCCCGGGATGTCTGATTCCAGTCATTTTGAGAGTTGTTCTGCGTGCCACCAAATACCCTCTGGTAATTGTCAATGCCTCAGGCTGCTTACAACAAGCCTCAACGATTTATCCCAAAACCTCATGGAAGGTTAACTGGATACACACCTCTTATAGCAATGCTGCCTCCACCATGTCTGGAATTGAGACAGCCTACAAATTTTTTAAGAAAAGAGGCAGGCTGCCGGAAGATAAAAAAATAAAATTTCTAGTGATCGGTGGAGATGGCGCTACCTACGATGCCGGTTTATCCTCACTGTCCGGAGCTTTTGAGAGAGAGCATGATTTTGTTTATCTCTGTTATGACAATCAACTGAATGCCAGAGTAGGGGGATCGCGCTCTTCCGCTTCTCCCATGGGTGCTGATACCACAACAACCCCTGCGGGTGAGGCCCTGCCGGGTAAGCTCCAATTTAAAAAACATATTACCAAAATTATTGCCAGCCACAGAATGTCCTATGTTGCTCAAAGTGCTCCCTGGCGCTGGCAGGATTTATTTAAAAAAGCAAAAGAAGCCCTGGAAATAGAAGGTCCGGCATTTCTCAATGTACTCAGTGCCTGCCCCCGAAAATGGAGAATCCCCGTTTCCAAGGGGATTGAATACACCAGGTTGGCGGCGGAAACATGTATTTGGCCATTATTTGAAATAAAAAATGGCACAAAAGTAACAATAAATTATCAGCCTGAAAATAAGTTGCCAGTAACCGAATGGATAAAATCACAAGGGAGGTTTAGTCATTTAATGAAGACAGAAAATAAATGGATAGTTGACAAAATTCAAGAAGATGTAGATAATGAATGGGAGTTACTGCAATTTTTAGAAAAAATAGCGGAAGGTAACTAAGATGCAAGAAAATTTTGTAATATATAACGAAGAATATGTTTTGATAAAAAACATATTAAAACTGCTAAAAAATGAAACCCGTTCCAACATAATTTTTATC
The DNA here is from genome assembly GCA_965603235.1 of uncultured bacterium. Taxonomy (GTDB): domain Bacteria; phylum Acidobacteriota; class Aminicenantia; order UBA2199; family UBA2199; genus CBFDCH01. The sequence continues at coordinate 5,607 of CBFDCH010000081.1, forward strand.
ACGGATTCTGAGGGGCATTGCATTGCATCAACAGGCGAAATGGAAGACTCTCAGTTAAATTCCATCTCATCATTAATAGCCGGCAGCATTGCCGCTGTGAATGGCATTGCCCAGATGTTGGAAATTGAGAAGTTTACCACAGTCCTTACCGAATCTCAGAATGAGAGCCTTCACATTTCTTTAATCAATGACAGAACCATGCTGATTGTTATATTTGATAAGAGCTCCAATTTGGGGATTATCAGATTTCGTGTTAAAAACGCTATCAAAGAACTTGAAAAAGTATTTATCACTATTAATGAGAAGCTGAAGGAAAATGTTTTGAAAGATGATGGATCTCCTTTTGAAGGGGTATCCGATGATGATATCGATGAAATATTTGGAGATTGAAATTGTCCTTTCTTAATTATTCAACCAGAGAAATTAATTTTAAAATTGTGTATTATGGGCCGGGTTTGAGTGGCAAAACCACCAATATAAAAAGTATTTATAATAAATTCAAAATGGATAACAAAGGGAAACTGGTGAGCCTGGCCACTGAAACTGAACGGACGTTGTTTTTTGATTTTTTCCCTTTAGACCTGGGCTCCATAAAAGGGTACAAGGTGAAATTTCACCTGTATACTGTTCCCGGACAAATTTATTACAGCAGTTCCCGAAAGTTGATACTCAAAGGTGTTGATGGCGTGGTTTTTGTGGCAGATTCACAAAGAGAAAGATTTGAAGCCAACATTGAAAGCCTACAGGATATGTTTGAAAATCTGAGAGAGTACAATATCGATTTTAGCCGCATGCCATATGTACTTCAACTCAATAAAAGAGATTTGCCAAATGTAACCCCAACCACTGAAATGATTGCTGCTTTACGTCAAAGAGATGAACCCGTTGTGGAAGCAGTTGCCCTCAAGGGGGAAGGGGTTGTTAGCACCTTAAAAGGCATTTCCAGATTGATCATGGTAGATGTGAAAAAAAAGTTAGGCTAAAGTCAATTTTTTCCCATCCATTCAAGCAATAAGCCACTCCCTTTTTAATAGAAAGTATTGACTTTAGTGATATTATAGGGTAAAAATATGATTTGTAAGGAGGCATACAATATGAACAAGAACGAATTAGCGGCGCAGATGATTGATGATTCAAGCATTACAAAAAGTGATGCTCTTAAAGTGATCGATTCCTTTGTTGAAATTGTTGGCGGAGAATTAAAGAAAAAAGAAGGAAAACTAATCCTGGTAGGATTTGGCACCTTTAAAACAATAACTAAAAAGAAAAAAAAGGGTAGGAATCCCAGAACGGGTGAAGAGATAGTCATTCCCAAAAAACGGGTCGTGAAGTTTGTTCCTGGAAAAAAACTTAAATCATTATTATAAAAGAGCACTGACTAAAAAAAATAGGCGCATAGCTCAGTTTTGGTTAGAGTGCTACCTTGACACGGTAGAGGTCGGCGGTTCGAGTCCGCCTGCGCCTAATCTTTTTCATTAAAATTTCAATGACAGATAAAAAAAAGAATATTGTTTTATTGAAGATTGACGGAGAGCTAACAGACCTGGATACTCCCCTGCAGGAAAATGTTACGGTTGAAGAAATTGCTGCAACATCCCCTGAATCGCTGGATGTATTCAGGCACTCCTGCGCCCATCTTTTGGCGCATGCTGTCATTGAATTATACCCGAAGGCCCAATATGGAATTGGTCCGGCAGTGGAGACCGGTTTTTACTACGATTTTCTAATAGAAACTCCCTTTACGCCCGAGGATCTGGAAAAAATATCCAAAAAAATGAAATTCCTGGCCAAACAGAATTTTAAGGTTGAGAAAGTGGTCTGGAATAAACAGCAGGCCATCGATTACTTTAAATCCAAAGGCCAAAATTTGAAAGTTGAACTGATTCAAGATAAAGTTGAAGGTGATGAAGTTTCCCTCTATCAGCAGGGAGAGTTTGTTGATCTATGCCGGGGTCCTCATTTGCCCTCAACTGTTCATCTCAAACATTTCAAACTCCTCTCCGTGGCAGCTGCTTATTGGAAAGGGGATGAAACAAATCATTCCATGCAGCGGATATACGGCACGGTTTTTGCCACTGCTGAAGAGCTTGATGCTCACCTGCAGTTTCTAAAAGAGGCCCAGGCCCGGGATCATCGAAAACTGGGCAGGGACCTCGACCTGTTTTCGATTCAAAATGAAATTGGCGCCGGAATGGTGCTATGGCATCCCAAGGGGAGCGTCATCCGCTATGAAATCGAGAAATTCTGGTTGGAGGAACATTTAAAGGGTGGTTATCAATTG
>CBFDCH010000082.1:0-7845 GCA_965603235.1 uncultured bacterium
TGGTTGAGCAATTTAGATGGAGGGGCGCCCTGAGGAAAGCGGTTTAAACGATCAATTAATTGGGAATAACTGGATTTGATTGTATGATGAGCCATAATTAAGAATTAATTAAAATTGCCAAAAGAATCGTTCCGATGAAAAAAGAAAATAGAAACGAACCAAGTACACCCAATTTTCCCGAATCAGTAAAAAAAGTTTTTTAAACTAATCTTTTAAATAAACTTATACAAAAAAAACAAAAATTTCTCAAGCTTTGTTACTGAAAATTGGTTGAGCTTAATAGCAATTTGAAATTATCTTTTGAAAAAATATTCAAACTAAGATGTTCAAGATTCATTTCACAATGAAATGCTCCAGGCCAGGGGATGATTATCGGCGGTTCAGTAATTTTATTTGAAAAAGGAAATTATATAGGGAAAGACGCGCTGATTCCTCTCCACTGGTTTTTGATAAATAATCCAACTTATATATGATTCTCAGGATTTTTTCCAGGCGTTGATCGGAAAAATTTTTAACCGATTGGATAAATTTTGACAATAGGAAAGATGGCTGATTTAACACCTTGCCAATGTCGTTTATAGGAAATTTATGTTTGAGTAAAAATTTGGCAGTATAGATTTTGTTATAATGGGTAATAAGGGTTCCGATAATCAGGCTGGGATTTATACCATTGATGAACAGATATTTTAAAACCTGCAGGTACTTCAGGCTGTCCTCTTTTTCGATTGCATCGGTTAGATCCCAGATAGAGTGGGCTTCAATGCCAGTTATTATCTCTTCGATGTCTTCCGAATCGAGACTTTTATTTTCATTGGCTGCTATTTCCAGTTTTGGCAGCTGCGTAATGACCTGCGGATAACTGTCTCCCTTTATCTCAATGATTTTTTCCAATGCATTACTGGTGATTGTGATGTTCCTTCTCTTAAGCTGGTCTTTGACGTATTGTTTGACTTCCCTTTCGGAAATTTTATCCAGATTAATAACATAGGTGTGAGGAGTTGTCAGGGATTTGATCAATTTATCAATTTTAAGTTTTTTTATCCGCTTGAAGTCGTCTTTGTTGGCATTTAATGAAATGTAGAGAATGAATATAGTATTTGGATTTGGATTTTTCATGTATGTTTCTAGCAATATTTTATCTGTTTTATTCAGATTGATTTTGTTTTCATCCCTTATCGTTGCCACGATTATTTTACGTGATTCGATAAAAAAGCTGGAACTATTGGCTATACTAACGACTTCTTCCCACTGATCCAAATTCTCAATATCAAAATAATAGCGTCGAAAATTAAAATCATTTTTTGATTCCAAAAACTGATTGCTAAATGATGAGATAATGCGTTCCCCCAGAAACTCGTTAAAGCCATACAGAATGGTAACCAGAAATTGTTCCTGCTTTGAGGCAATTTTTTCCAGCAGGGTGAAGTAGTTAATTTCAGGCATTAAAAATTTTCCAAAATAGCAGTCACTACTCTGGAGGCCAACTTATCGGCAATTTTATCCTGGGATTCTTTTTCAAGGGCAAAAAAATCTTCTGAATTAAACTCATATTGATGGGAGAAATTCAGTTTTTGGTTTTCATAAATGACTGTATTTTTTGTTATGTCAATAAATCGCAGAGAAATAACAACGGTTAGGGTTAAGGCCCTGGTGCCTTCGTTTTCCTCCGCCTTGAAAGAAGTCACCTGAAACTTTAAAATTTTTCCTTCCAGGAGAGAGTCGGCTGCGGAACGGTTGTGAATCAATTTTAATCCGCTGCGGCGTAAAAATTTATCTCTTAAAGCTACGGTTACATACTCGGCTGCCTGGAATGAGGTGGTTGAATTATTGAAGTCAGGAATGGCAACTGTTTTGATGTTCTTCGGGAAAAGTTTGCCTGTTCCGGTAATCCGATAGCCGCAACCTGTCAAGGAAAACCACAATAACAGACTGAAAACAATTGCTTTTTTATTCATGTAAATACTATACAACAAATTACTATTTTTACAAATAGGGATTTAGCAAATGCGAGGGAGTTGATCCTCCAGCAGGAGGGGAACCATCCGCTTGCCACCAACCTCGGTTTCCAGGAAAACCTTGCCGGGGAACTGATCCGTGACTTCACCAATTATATTAGCATCGATTCCCAGAGGGTGGGATTTTAGTGAGCGCAGGAAATTCTCCGCTCCTTTCTCTGCCACGACCAGGATAACTTTACCTTCGTTGGCCGCATACAGTGGATCAATTCCGAGAATATCACACACGCCACGGACTTCATCCCGTAAAGGGATCTCCCCTTCGAAAAGCTGAACAGCAAATGATTGCTGGGAAACAATTTCATTTAACACAGAGGCAACGCCTCCCCTGGTTGCATCTCTCATAAATTTAATATGTGTCGGATACTGATTAACCAGCGAGAGGATTAGATGATTCAAGGGAGCACAATCAGATTTTAAATTATCTGATACTGACAGGTTGTTGCGCAGCGCCATGATGGCAATGCCATGGTCGCCAACAGTACCATTGATGATGATTTTATCACCCACCTGGATCTTCTCTCGCTGCACCTGGTGATGAAAGACTCCTATTCCTGCAGTATTGATGAAAATTTGATCACCTTTTCCTTTCTCCACCACCTTGGTATCACCGGTAACCAGCTGGACATTGGCGGCCTGGGCAGCTCCTTTCATGGAGGCAAGGATGGTCCTGAAGTTTTCCATGGTAAATCCCTCTTCCACAATCAGGCTGCTTGATAGGTAAAGCGGTTCAGCTCCCATGACTGCCAGATCGTTCACAGTGCCGTTAATTGCCAGTGAACCAATGTTGCCCCCATTGAAAAAAATGGGGGTTATGGTGTATGAATCGGTAGTAAAGGCAATTTTTTTTTCTGGCAAACTTAAAACAGCCGAATCATCCAACTGCAGGCCTGTGGAAGAAAAAGCAGCCTCGATTTCTTCGTGGATCAACTGATTCATTAATTTTCCGCCACTACCATGACCCAGGCGAATTTTGTCCTCCATTTTAACTCCTCTTGTATTTGTAGTAAGCAGCACATGATCCTTCGGAAGATACCATACATGCGCCCTCAGGTGTTTGGGGAGTACACTTGCCGCCGAATAATGGACATTCGAGCGGGGTGATTACTCCTCTTAAAACTTCGCCGCAGCGACACCCCTTGGGTTCTCTGGTGGGTGGCGGATCAACCGGGAACTTTTGCTTGGCATCATATTCAGCATAAACCGGCTTGAGGGATAGACCACTATTTGGCAGTATGCCAATGCCCCTCCACTTGGCATCACAAAGATCAAATGTTTCATTAATGAGCTCTTGTGCTTTTACGTTCCCCTCTTCGGTTACCGCCCTTTTATATTCGTTAAATATCGATGATTTTCCCTGTTCAATCAGGTCAATCAAAACAAGAGTACCCGCCACCAGATCTTTATTTTCAAAACCGGCAATCACACAAGGCTTGCTGTATTCCTCGGCGATAAAGCGCCACCCCCTGATACCGGTTATGATGCTGACATGCCCTGGAAGGATGAAACCGGAGATATTTACTTCACCAGAATCGAGCAAAGCTCTTACAGCCGGAGGTGTTAGTTTATTGCCAGCCAAAAGAGTGAAATTCTTAATGTTGGTGCGCCGGGCAATTTTAAGGGCTGCCGCTTCGGTGGGTATGGTGGTTTCAAAACCAACACTTAGAAAGACTACCTCTTGATCGGGATTTTGTCGGGCAATTTGCAGAGCGTCAAGCGGGGAATAGACAATTCTTACATCCATCCCTTCTGCTTTTTCCCGTTGCAGTGAACTGTAGGAAGAGGGCACGTGCATCATATCACCAAAAGTAGTGATAATTGTTTTATGTTTCCGGGCAATTTCAATTGCCCTGTCCAGATATTCGTTTGGGGTCACACAGACCGGACAGCCCGGTCCGTCAATCAAGTTAAGGCTATTGGGAAAAATGTCTTTGACTCCGGTCCGGAAAAATTCAGTGGTGTGGGTGCCGCAGACCTCCATGATGTTAGTCTCTTGCTTTAGTTTATAGGTGGTTAAGGCTTCACACGCTTGTTTTAATGATAAATTTTTCATGATTCTTCATCTATGATGTTGGCTTCTACAAGGAGCCTCAATGTCTCCTCAGCCTCCTCCGGAGCCAGTTTGGAAATGGCAAACCCGGCATGGATCAACACCCAGTCATTTATTTTAAGATCGTCAAGCAGCATGATGCCAACTTCCCTTTTAATGCCTCTGTTTTCAACCACTCCCATATCGTCCTTGATTTCTATTACCTTCATGGGTACGGCAATACACATATTTAAATCTCCTTTAAGTGTTCTGCACCAGCCAGTAAAACCTGGCCCAATGAGATTCCTCCATCATTGGGAGGAACCTGCCGGTGGATTAATATGTTAAACCCTTTATTTTCCAATAATTGTTTGGTCAACCTCAACAACAAAGTGTTTTGAAAAACACCACCGGTCAAACCAACAGTGTTTATGTTATGCTCGTCTCTTGCTTTGTCAGCCATTTTGCTTAGAGCAACTGCCAGAGTATTGTGAAAAATAAATGCCTTCTGGGGAACTCCTCTTTTATCCTTAATTATATCATGGATAGTGGGAAGATAATTAAGGATATGACAGTTTTGTTCGTTCTCAATTGCATATGAATAGCATGACTCATCAGGTACGGCTGATTCTGCCAGATTTTGCAGCTGGCAGGGGAGTTGTCCCTCGTAATGATTAAGGTGGCCGATGTTGCACAATGAGGAGACAGCATCAAAGAGACGGCCGCAACTGGAGGTGAGTATTCCATTTAATTGTTTGTTGATTATCTCTAAAACCAGTTGACCCCGGTCTCCAAATTGACCGGCAAATTTTAAGGTGGGACTGGAATTGCCGAATAGACTGTGCAATAAGGAGAGCGCGTAACGCCACGGCTCTTTGGCGGACTGGTCTCCAGAGGGAAGAAACATGTATTTCAAATGCCCCCAGCGACTCATCTGACGGATATCACCGACAAATATCTCCCCGCCCCAGATGTTTCCATCATCCCCGTATCCGGTCCCATCCATAGAGATTCCAATAATCGGTTTTTTTTCGCCATTTTCAGCCAATAACGCGGCCACATGCGCTTTGTGGTGTTGAATCTCAACAATTTGTGCCTGATCAAAATTGTCCGCCAGGATTCTGTTGGGGTATTGGGGATGTTTATCAATAGCAACAATTTCGGGCTGGAGATGGAACAATTTTATAAAGTGTTGAATGGCAAAATGTTCTGCTTCAACGGTTACCGGCGAATCTGTATCACCAATATATTGACTGAGAATGGCCTGTTGTTTATGCAGGAAACAAAAGGTGGTTTTTAGCATGGGACCAACCGCCAGGATTGTTTTTGCGCATGAGTAAGGCAAATCTACGGGAAAGGGAACATGGCCCCGGCTGCGACGGATCATATAGGGCTTGTCTTCAAAGAAATCCACAACAGAGTCGTCGGAAAAAATATAGATCTCCCGGTCGTGGGAGAGGATGTGATCTGATAATTTATTAAGCAATTGGGTGTTGTCCTTAAAAATAATGGGTTCATCAGAAAAGTTGGCGCTGGTCATAACCAACGGTTCTTTTGCCTGGTCCAGCAGGAGGAGATGCAGGGGAGAGTAGGGAAGCATGAAACCGATGCGGCGATATTCGGGAGCCACAAAACCGGAGATCTTTGATCCCTGTTTTTGTTCCAGTAAAAGAATTGGAGCAGCCGGTGATTGCAGGGTTTGTTGTTCTTTTGCGGAAAGATGACAATTGTCCTGAATCATCTCCAGAGTGCCCATAAGGGCAAAGGGTTTGTACTCCCTGCGTTTGAGCCGGCGTAAACGCCTCACTGCCCGGCCTGAATAAGCCCTGGCAGCCAGGTGATAGCCGCCGATCCCTTTTATGGCAACCACCTTGTCCTGCTGGAGGAGTTCCCCCACCTTTACCATGGGCTCCTGGATTGTGGTTCCCTTCTTGTTGTCAAAAAACAGGCTGGGGCCACAGGAAAAGCAGGAGACTGGCTGAGCATGATAACGGCGATCCAGGGGATTATGATACTCTTGATGACAAGCTTTACACATGGCAAATTTAGCCATGGTGGTTTTGGGGCGATCATAGGGTAAATCCCGGATGATGGTGAAGCGAGGTCCGCAATCAGTACAATTAACGAACGGGTAGAGGCGCCTGCGGTCTTTGGTAGAAAAAAATTCCTGTCTGCAATTGGCGCACAATGCGATATCCTGGGGAACCAATACATCAATGGAGTCTTGCTTTTTGCTGGGTAAAATCTTAAAATTTTTTGGGTATTGACGAGCCAATTTTGTAAGTTTATACAAATCGATTTTAGCCAGAGGAGGAATGTTGGCGATTGTATATTTTACAAATTCCGGAACCTTTTTTCCCTCAACTTCTACAATAACTCCTGCTGAGCTGTTGAAAACAAAGCCATTCAGGTTGAACTTTTTAGCGGAACGGTAAATAAAGGGACGAAATCCCACCCCCTGAACAATACCTTTAAAAAGGATACGGCAGCGATGATCTTTACAGTCTTCTGCAGTAAACTTAGAGGAGTCGGTCTTATTAGTCATTCCCTATTATACCACCCAGAGCGAGTTTTTTGAAATTGTATTGACAAAGTGAAAGAATCGTTTACAATCTTATTTTTAAACCAAATCCGTGACAAGCAGGCACCATGCATGAATTTGCCCTGGCAGAAGATATAATTGCCTCATTGGAAAAAAAATTAACGGATAACTTTGCAAAAATGACCAATATATATATCGATGTGGGTGCATTTTCAGGTGTGGTATTGGAATCGCTTAAATTTGGACTTGAATTGATTTTGAAAGATAGGGGTTTGCAGGATGTAGGGATTCAGCTAAACTTACAGCCTGCCAGGATCAAATGTGAGTGTGGCGAAGAATACACAATAGAGTCAGTTTTTGAGGCCTGTCCCTCCTGTTCTTCTTTGAACCGGGCTGTGGAAACGGGTATGGACGTCATCATTAATTCCGTAGATTTAGATGAAGATTAATTTTTTGTAAAAAGAGGGGATATTATGAGGAAAAAATTAGAAATATCGGCCCAAGAGAGGAACAAGCAGATCGCGGAGCAAAACCGCGAGTTTTTTAAAAAACAGGGGATTTTTGCCATCAATATCATTGGTTCCCCTGGTTGTGGTAAAACCTCGATTCTAGAATATATGGCAGCCCATTTTGACAGGAGATTTGCCGTTATTGTTGGCGATGTAAAGACTGCCCTGGATTCGGATCGTTTGATTCAAAAGGGGCATGAATATGCCTATCCAATTGAAACCGGTGGTGGATGTCATTTGACGCCAGCCATGATTTTGGAAAAAATTACTCAGATAGATTTCAACGGAATTGAATATTTATTTATTGAGAATGGAAATTGAAAACAAAGAAGGTGTATTGTATTTACAATCTAGTGTGGATTTAATACTTACCTACCCGCCCTATATGTAGTGTTGTGCTTGATACATTTTTGGGAAGCGGTACGACGGCACTTGTGTTATAATTGATTAACCTTTGTAGGTAAGTGGGTTCAGCGCGAACCCACGCGCATTGACCGTGTCCTACGATGAGTAGGCTTATAATTGTAGCAATCTTATTCATCTTTACGTGCTTTAACCCCTCTTTTGCAAGAGGGGTAGCAAGCTTATTTTCTAAAGATGAATAACGCGGGTTTTTGAGACCAATCGCCTTTTTCTACCTCGGATTCTCATTTTGAAATTGCAATAGCCTAACCATTTAAACAGCTCTGGATCGTCTTTATATTTAGCAAATATAGCAGCGTCGTTAATAGGTGTTACCGGTGCTGTAAC
>CBFDCH010000083.1:0-7812 GCA_965603235.1 uncultured bacterium
TCGTGAGGGCGGCCGCACCATCGGAGCCGGTTCGGTAACCGATATTATAGAGTAAGAAATGGCTAAAAGCGATAAAAGGATAAAGCTGCAGTTGAAGTGCGCTGACTGCAGTGAAAAAAACTATGCTACATTTAAGAATAAAATAAGCACCACAGACAAATTAAAATTAAAAAAGTATTGTCCCAGGTGCATGAAGCATACCGTCCACAAGGAGGTTAAATAGGTCAGTAGCTCAATTGGTAGAGTCCCGGTCTCCAAAACCGGTTGTTGGGGGTTCGAGTCCCTCCTGACCTGCTTTGAAAATGGAAAAAAAAGGAAATATATTTAAACGTATCGGCAGCTACATGACCGAGGTTAAGGGAGAATTAAAAAAGGTTACCTGGCCCACCAAGAATGACCTCTATAAAACCACCATCGCGGTGGTTGTATCCTCGGTCATCTTTGGGATATACCTTTTCGCCGTGGACTTTGCTTTTAGCAGGCTCTTTACCAACATCATTAGTTTTTTCAGTAAATAGGCTACAACATGACACAAGGTTGGTATATTATTCACGTATTTTCCGGCGCTGAAGAATTTGTAGTCAAAGCGCTTCAGGAGAAAATCAAGAAATACAAAATTGAAGATCAAATTACAGAAATGGTTATTCCCAAGGAAAATGTCATCGAAATTAAAGACGGCAAAAAAGTAGTAACAGAGAAACGATCATTTCCCGGTTATATGCTGGTGAAGATGGAGATGAATGATAAAAACTGGTATTTTGTGCGAAATACTCCCAAGGTGACCGGATTTGTTGGAGCAGGGAAAAAACCCAAGCCCCTTTCTGAGAAAGAGGTTGATACCATATTAAAACGGATTGAAACCACTCAGGAGACCCCGCAGCCCAAATACCATTTTGAGGTTGGTGATTCGGTTAAAATAATTGACGGTCCGTTTGTAAATTTCAACGGGGTTGTGGAAAAAGTAAACGAGGAAAAAAATTTGCTGAGGGTAACCGTTACTATTTTCGGTCGGCCCACTCCCGTTGATTTAAACTTTTTACAAGTCGAAAAAATTTAGGAGATGAACAATGGCAGGCCCATCAAAAAAACCTATAATAAAAACATTTAAATTGCAATTACCGGCTGGAAAAGCAACGCCAGCACCACCAGTAGGACCGGTGTTGAGCCAACATGGCTTAAACATAATGGAATTTGTCAATCAATTCAATAAAGCCACTGCCAAAATGGAAGATGGTATGATTATTCCAACGGTAGTTACTGTATACAAAGACGCTACTTTTCAACTTAAACTTAAAAGCCCTCCGGTATCTTACATGATAAAAAAGGCCGCTGGTATCATGAAAGGCTCTGGTGAGCCCAATAAAACCAAAGTAGGTAAACTCAACAAAAAACAAGTTGAGGAAATCGCCAAAGCAAAAATGGAAGATTTAAATACAACTGACATTAAAATGGCCATGAGAATTGTCTCAGGCTCAGCTAGGAGCATGGGAGTGGAGATTAAATAATGGGCAAGAGAAGCAAAAGTTACGCAAACGCAAAAGAAAAAATCGAACAGAAGGAATATACTACACCGGATGCTGTCACCCTGTTGCAGGAGGTTAAAACCTCCAAATTTGATGAATCCGTGGACCTATCAATGAAGCTCAATGTAGATCCTAAATATCCCGACCAGATGATAAGAGGTACAGTGGTTTTGACCAACGGAACAGGAAAAACCAGCCGGGTTCTGGTAATAGCCACAGGTGAAAAGCAGAAAGAAGCACAGGAAGCCGGCGCAGACTTTTTCGGCGGCGACGATATGGTGGAAAAGATTGAAAAAGAGAAGTGGTTCGATTTCGATGTGCTTATCTCCACCCCTGATATGATGAAAGGTGTCGGCCGCCTGGGTAAAGTATTAGGACCCAAAGGACTAATGCCCAGCCCCAAGGCAGGAACGGTTACTTTTAATATCAAGGAAGCGGTTGAAGAAATAAAGAAAGGACGGATTGAATACAAAGTAGACAAAAATGGTAATATCCACTCCAATGTTGCCAAAATCTCTTTTGACCAAGCAAAAATCACTGAAAATGTCCAGGATTTTGTCGGCGCAATTCTTAAAGCAAGACCCGCCTCATTAAAAGGAAAATATGTGAAATCAATTCACATTAGCTCCACCATGAGCCCGTCCATTAAATTAAACATTCAGGAATTTGAAGGATAGATAAGGAGGACCAAAGTGCCCAGTGCTCAATCCCTTGAAAAACAGAAACAAAAGGTTAAGAAAATCGCTGACATATTTGCCAATGACGGTGTCTATATATTTGATTATCGCGGATTGTCCGTTCCAGAAATGGAGGTTTTGCGAAAAAAAATAAGGGGCATTAATGCTGATATGAAAGTGATCAAGAACCGCCTGGCTATTAAATTATTTGAACAGGGAGAGGTGAAGCATGGACGTGAGGTCTTTCAGGGTCCAACTGCGGTTGCCTTTACTGGTGAGAATTTTACTGAACTGGCCAAAATAATTGTTGACTTTGAAAAAGAAAGTGAAAAGATCAAAATAAAATCAGGTTTTATTGAAAAAAAATTGGTGGATGGAGAAATAGTGAGGCAGGTAGCAAAACTACCCGATAGAGACCAACTTTTGGCTCAACTGGCTTTCACCATGGCCATGCCACTTAAAAAACTGGCCAGAACTCTGGCTTCACCATTAACAAATATGGTAATTCTGTTAAACAATTTAAAAGATAAAAAAGAGAAGGAGAATAACAATGGCTGAAATCAAAAAGGAAGATTTCTTCAAACACCTTGATAATCTAACGGTACTGGATCTGGCTGATTATATCAAAGAATTTGAAGAAAGATATGGAATCAAAGCTGAAATGGCTGCCATGCCGGTTGCTGGCGTAGCTGCTCCTGCAGCTGGTGACGCTGAAGGCGGATCAGCAGAGGAAAAAACAGAATTTGATGTAATTCTAAAGACGGTTGGTCCTAAAAAGATCAATGTAATTAAGGTAGTACGCGAGGTAACCGATCTCGGTTTAAAGGAAGCCAAGGAAGTGGTTGACAAAGCCCCGGGTGAAGTTAAGAAAGGTGTAGCCAAAGAAGAAGCAGAAGAAATCAAAAAGCAGTTTGAAGAAGTGGGAGCAGAAGTAGAAGTAAAATAAAATTGATGCATTTAACATACATCAAAAAAATAAAAATTGAAGGATAAGTATGCAACAAAATAACAAATATATTGATAGGATAAGTTTCTCTAAAATTAAATGCCCCATTGAAATTCCAGATCTATTGGAGATTCAAAAAAAATCCTACCGAACTTTCCTGCAAATTGATGAACTCCCGGAAAAAAGGAAAAATATCGGTATTCAAGCGGCTTTTAAATCAATCTTTCCGATCTCTGATTTTAAAGAAACTGCTATCCTTGATTTCGTTTCATACTCATTGGGTGACTGGTCGTGCAAATGCAGCAATCTAAAAGGAATTGAAAATTCAAAACCCTTTTGCAGCAAATGTGGCTCCCTGCTCAGCACTGACACAGCAACCGGCACCAATTCCGTATGTCCGGAGTGTGTCAACAAAGGAACCATAACCAACAAAACCTGTCCTCAATGCGGTGATAAGGTCCGTTTAAAGATCAAATACACACCTGAGGAAGCTCTGGACAAGGGATTCGATTACTCCATCCCCCTGAAAGTTACCTTAAGATTGGCCCTCTATTCAGACGAAAAAAAAGACAAGAAAACAATCAAAGACATCAAGGAACAGGAAATATTTTTCGGTGAGATCCCATTTATAACAGACAGAGGAACCTTCATAATCAATGGCACAGAGCGGGCAGTGGTGTCCCAGTTGCAAAGATCTCCAGGGGTATATTTTTTACCCGGCAAATCACGCGGTGAATTCACAACCAAGATAATCCCGGCCCGGGGAGCATGGATAGAACTGGAAGAGAAGTTAAATCTGCTCCAGGTAAGGCTCGATAAAAAAACCAAACGTATCAATATCACCACCTTTCTAAAAGCCCTGGGAATGACCGATGATCTGGAAATCCTTAAACAATTCTACACAATAATCCATGCCAAAGTTGAGAACGGAATCTTTTACATTCAGAATTCCCGTTTTCTCAAAGACAGCAAACTCACAGCTCCAGTTAATAATGCCAAGGGCAAAGAAATTCTTCCTGCAGGCACCAAGCTTATGATCAAGCACATTAAGGACCTGGAGAAATTGGGGGTGGAATACCTGCCTGTTGATATTGAGCTTCTAGAGGATATTCATGCAGCAAGTGATATCGAAAATGTCCTGCTCTTTAATGAACCCATCACCCTTGCCCAGATAAAAAAACTTCGCAAGCAAAACACTGAATTTCTGGTCTTTTTCCCGGAAAATGAAGAAGAATACGGGCCCATGATTGCTCATACCCTTCGTAAAGACAAAAAGAAGAAAGATGTTGAACTTATGGAAAAAGTGGTCATCCAAACCGAGAGTGATTCGGAAGATAAAGTGGCCAAGAACCAGGGAGACGCTTATATCGAAGTATTCAAAAAATTACGCCAGGGAGAACCTGTTACCCTGGAAGGATCAAAAAAATTCTTCGAGAACATGATGAAAGATCCCAGGCGATACGATCTCTCTTCTGTTGGTCGTTTAAAATTAAACATAAAACTTGGCCTTAAAGCAGAAAATAACCAGGAAGTATTTACTCTGACAATTGAGGATGTGGTTGAGATTGTCCGCTATTACCTGCGTCTCAAGTATGACAGAACCGGAAAAATGAAAGTGGATGACATTGACCATCTGGGAAACCGCCGCATTCGAGCAGTTGGAGAACTTGTGGAAAACGCTTTTCGTATTGGCTTAATGCGTTTGGAAAAAATCATAAAGGAGAGGATTACCAACGCAGCCGATATTTCTGTCATGCTGCCACGCGAACTCCTCAATACCAAACCTGTTTTTGCAGCCATTAAAGAATTCTTCGGTACATCTCAACTCTCCCAGTTTATGGATCAAACCAATGCCCTGGCCGAGACAACCCACAAGAGGAGAATCTCTGCCCTGGGACCCGGGGGATTGAATCGAGAACGTGCTGGCTTTGAAGTGAGAGACGTCCATTCCTCCCACTATGGCCGGATATGCCCCATTGAAACACCAGAAGGTCCAAACATCGGTTTAATTTCCTCACTCACCACCTATGCCAGGGTCAATGAATATGGTTTTATTGAAACACCATACCGTCGAGTAAAAGATGGACAGGTGGTTGATTACTATAAAATTCTTTACCCTGGAGATTCGAATTTTAAATTTAAAAGTATTATTCAAGAAACGGATTTAAACAAAGAACTTCAACGACTAAAAAAAGCAAAAAAAGAACTGCCCATTTACAAATACCACCCTTTTTACCTGACCGCCTGGGAAGAAGAAGGTTTTGTTATTGCCCAGGCAAATGCCAAACTTGATGAGAAGGGAACCCTTGTCGCCAAAAGGGTTAACTCCAGAAAAGGCAGCGAAACCTTGTTAAGTGATCCCCAGAGCGTTGACTATATTGATATCTCCCCCAAACAAATTGTGTCAGCATCCGCCGCTCTCATTCCATTCCTGGAGCATGATGATGCCAACCGCGCCCTGATGGGCTCCAATATGCAAAGACAATCGGTACCATTGGTAAATCCCGAAGCCCCCATTGTGGGAACAGGGATGGAACACAAACTAATTAAAGACTCAGGCGCAGTAATCATCTGCAAACGAAGTGGCGAGGTTACCCATGCTGATGCCGAAAGAATCATCATTAAGGCCAGCCAAACCAATAACAGCAGCGACTTTTCAGAAATCAGCGCTGACCTCTACGAATTAAAGAAATTCAGACGCTCGAACCAAAATACATTAATTAATCAACGCCCCCTGGTCAGACCCGGAGATCAGGTGGAGGAAGGACAGATTCTTTGTGACGGCCCTGCCTGCGACAGAGGGGAACTGGCCCTTGGACGAAATATTCTGGCCGCGTTTATGCCCTGGCGGGGATATAACTATGAGGATGCCATCATCATCAGTGAAAGACTGGTGAAAAATTCGGCTTTGAATTCTATTTATATCGTGGAAGAAACCGTTGAAACCAGAGAAACCAAACTGGGTAAAGAGGAGATCACCGGGGATATTCCCGGCGTTTCAGAGCATCTGCTCAGGCATCTGGACGAACATGGTATCGTTCGTATCGGCGCCAATGTAAAACCTGGCGAAATTCTGGTTGGTAAAGTCTCTCCTAAAGGTGAAACCCAATTATCTCCTGAAGAAAAACTTTTGCGAGCCATTTTTGGAGAACAAGCATCGGAAATTAAAGACACGTCCCTATACTGTCCCCCGGGCGTAGAAGGTACTGTTATTGATATTAAGATTTTTTCTCGCAGAGGACTGGATAAGGATGAACGAGCATTGAAAATTGACAGTTTGGAAATTGGCAAACTGGAAAGAAATTTTAACGATGAGAAAGACCTGCTCACCAATGACAAATTTGAAAAGCTCAAGCATTTATTAAAAACCGTAAAAGTGACGGCAAATATTGAGCTAAGTGGCAATAAAATAAAAAAAGGAACCACTCTCCCGGCAGCAGAATTGAACAGTTTGGACGAGAGTACTTTGAAAAAAATCAAAAAGGTCCTCTCTCCGGAAAATTCAAATCATATCCAGGAAATAGAAGCCAAATCCAGACTGCATATTGAATCCCTGAGAAAAGAGCTGCAGGAAAAAATCGATCAAATGAAAAAGGGAGATGAATTCGCACCCGGTATTATAAAAATTGTAAAAGTTTTGATTGCTGTCAACCGGCGCATCTCAGTCGGCGATAAAATGGCCGGAAGGCATGGCAACAAAGGTGTTGTTTCCAGAATACTGCCACAAGAGGATATGCCTTTTCTTGAGGATGGCACTTCCGTTGATATTATCCTTAATCCACTGGGAGTACCATCCCGTATGAATGTTGGCCAGATTTATGAATTGATCCTTGGCTGGGCAGCGAAAATCCTAAATTGTCATTTTGAAACTGCCGTTTTTGATGGAGCAACTGAAATTGATGTTAAAAAATTCATGGATGATGCCAAATTACCAGCCGACGGCAAAGTGCCATTGTACGACGGCGTCACAGGCGACATATTTCGCAACAAAATAACCATTGGCTTCATGTACATGATGAAGCTGGAACACATGGTTGATGATAAAATTCATGCCCGGTCCACCGGCCCTTACTCCCTTATTACTCAACAACCTCTGGGAGGAAAAGCCCAATTCGGTGGCCAGAGGGTTGGAGAGATGGAGGTATGGGCATTTGAAGCTTATGGTGCTGCATATCTTCTGCAAGAAATTTTAACCATCAAATCAGACAACATCAGCGGCAGGAATGAAATTTATTCCGCCATTGTTAAGGGAACCATGGATTTTAATCCCGGAATGCCCGAATCTTTTAACGTTTTGATCAAGGAATTGAAAAGCCTGGCACTGAACATAGAATTACATCGGATAGAGAAAGAGACCAAAGAGGTCATGGCTAAAGAGAATATTACCAATATATCTTAAGGAGTGACCATGCAAAAATTTAGACGAGATGACAAAGAAGTAAATATAATGGATTATACCAAAATCAGGATAAGCCTCGCTTCACCTGATATCATCCGCAGCTGGTCCTCCGGAGAGGTAACAAAACCAGAAACCATCAACTATAGAACCTTTAAACCAGAAAGAGAGGGATTATTCTGTGCCAAAATATTCGGGCCTACCCAGGATTTTCGTTGTCTTTGCGGAAAATATAAGGGGCTGAAATACAAGGGAATTGTATGTGAGAAA
>CBFDCH010000084.1:0-7725 GCA_965603235.1 uncultured bacterium
ACTGCTCTAATCCCATTTTCCTGATACAACTTGAAGGCCTGGGCCAATTTCCCCTCATAAAATTCGGCATCGCCACCGGTTTCATGATGGCCGATCAGCTGAATACCCTTTTGTTGGGCATACGCTGCAACTTCAGCCAGATTAAAATCAGGGTAAGGGGTGACCATGTCAAATGCCCGTTTTTCACCCCAATGGTCCCATCCCGTGTTCCAGCCTTCCACCAGCACACCGCCAATTTTGTTGGCAGCGGCAAAATCAAGGTACTTTTTTGTATTCTTAGTGGTGGCACCATGTTTTGGACCCGCATGCCAGGTTTCAGTACGAATATGCATGGCCCACCAGATGCCGATATATTTCATGGGCGTGATCCAGGACGTGTCTTTTAACTGACACGGCTCATTGAGATTCACAATCAGGTTGGATTCAATTAATCCAGCCGCTGAATCTGATATCTGTATAGTTCGCCAGGGGCTGACCATGGTGGTTTTGGCCTTGACCTTAATGCCATCGGGCCAGGGCACCAGATCGCAGTGAAGTAAAAAGGGCTCATCCTTTCCCCTCTTCAGCGTCATACCGGCATAATTGGTGAGGTTGGCTTCGTGGAGGCTGACATAGCAGCTGTTTCTGCTCTTCATGGTAACCGGCGTATTAACCGCTTTGATTTGAGACAGAGGGGTTTGCGAATAGTTTTGTTCGTAGGAATCGTAATTGGCCGGGATCCACCAGCAGGTGAGGTCTTCGCCAAAATTAAACTGGGTGATTTCATCGCTAATTTGCATTTGTTTCAGGTGCTCCTGTTCCGGTATTTCATAACGAAAACCAATACCATCATTAAATACGCGGAATACCAGGTTCAATTTTCTGCCGAGATTATCCTGCTGTTGCAGGTAAATTTTTAATTCATGATAATGCTCGACTACCTCAGAATTCTCCCCCCACACAGGTTGCCATTTTGTATGTTTGGTTGATCTGTCAGAACTCCTCATTTTAAAACCGGTTATTAAAGGTGGAGCCTTGTCCAATTTAAATCCCAGATAAGATTTCTTTAACAGGAGGGAATTTTTATAATACACTGTATAATAGGGTCTCTCCTGCTGGAGGCCGACATTTAAACTGATGTGACCGTCAGGCGATTGAATGACCAGGTTGCTGACTGAAGTACTACAACCAAAAACAAGGGCCGCCATCAAAGCCAACAAATCAATCCATTTATTTCTCATTGGTTCACTCCTACCGTTTACTGTTTACTGAAATGATATTAGAATAAATATTTGAAGTCAAAAATGCAACAAATAGTCGCCTGTCCCCTTTTTTTATTTTAGCTTTTCCAGTCCTTCATTATCTGGCTGAAGCAGACCAGCCCGCTGGGGATACAGGCTCCATATCCATGGCCCGGAAAGGTCCACGCCCCGGCAAGGTACAGGTTTTTGATGGGGGTTTTCTGCTGGAAGCGGCGGTTGCCTGAATTGTCCAGCGTTTGATCCCAGCCGTATATGGCGCCCCGGGGATTGCCGGTATAACGCAGATTGGTCAACGGTGTACCAATCACCTTCACTTCAATGGCATCCTTCAGCCCCGGAAGCAGTGTTTTTTCTACCTTGCTGATCAGGATATCGGCAATACGTTTCTTCTCTTTTCTATACGCTGCCTTGTTTCCGGAAAAATAATCTTTCTCAAATTTCCGCCAATGGTCGTACCCCTGAATAGCAAGGATATTGATGGTGTTTTTGCCAGTCGGGGAATACCCCTTATACAAATTATCATATACAGTCAGACCGAATCCCGGATTGGAGAGGTCACCGGATAGAGCAGCCTTGTATTCCCCCTCTATATCATAACCGGTATTAAAGAATATCTCGGACTCCTTGAGGCCGGTCTTACCAATAAGATCCTTTTTCAAACCCAGCCACACCTGGAAAGAGGAGAAACTGACGGAATACTGTTCCATGCGAGCCAGGTATCCTTTCAGAAACTCTTTGTCATCCACCATTTTATTAAACGTATCAGGAGCGTTGGCATTGGATATAACTACTCTGCCGTGATATTCTTTACCGTCTCTGGTTCTGACTCCATAGGCAGCATGATTTTTGGTCAATACTTTTTCCACGCGGGTCTTAAGTTTAATCTCACCCCCCTTTTTGCGGATCAGGCCGGCAAAGGCGTTACTCATAGCCTGGGAGGTGCCAATGGGATAGTATCCTCCTGATTCCAGGTAACCCATCAGCGGCATGGCATAATAATAGGCCGAAAGTTTTGACGGCGGCAGGCCAAAGTAGCCCCACAGACCTGATATGATTGTTTTCAGCTTGGGTTCCTTGATCCTCTGTCCCAGCATGGCTCCCCAGGTACGATTGAAATTTTTAAACAAATAGGGGAAATCCCTGGCAAAGGTACTCATATCAACCTTGCCGCCGGCCTGTTGAAACTTATTCAGGTCATTGGTGAGCCCCTTCATGTCGGCAAAAATACCCTCAATACCTGCTGCCTCATTGGGGAAATGTCCCTTGAGGAGTTTTATATACGCAGCCACATCCCGGTGCGGCACGCGGATGTCGTAGTCCGGATAAATGGCCCGGTAGAGTGGTTTGTGGGGTACGAATTTGACCTGATCGATTTCCGGAAAACCTGATATCAGGTTGGCGATACCGTCGCGGAGGCCCACAGTAGTTGAATGGAGCGATACGTCAAAGGTGAAACCACGCCGTTTGAAGGCTGTGGCATAGCCTCCGGGTATGCGGTGCTGTTCCAGAACGAGCACCTTAAATCCCTGGCGTGCGAAAGCAGCGCCGCAACTTAACCCACCCAGCCCGGCACCAATGATGATGGCGTCATAAACACCCTCTTTGCTTTTGCCGGGATCAGCCTCGGGAAATAGATCCCAATCCAGTGCCAGCACAGGAATTCCAGCCAGTATGTGTTTAATAAATTCCCGCCGTTCCATTCCTCTCTCACTCATAATTGCCTCCTGAAGATAACCATTCAAATAATATATAAATGGTTATTGATTGTCAAAAGTATAGTTGGCAAAATTTTGGCGCCTGTCCCCAATTTCCCCAAGCATCACGAAGATGATGCCAAGGGGGAAATTCGGGAGACGCGAAAGCGTCCTCCTTATTGTACATACCCCTTACCTTTTGATATTTTATCCAATTTTTCGTCTCATCTATCTAGCCAAGGAGAACAAACATGGCAATCAAAGATAGTCTAAAGCAAGAACTGGGTCAATTGCGGGAGAATACCCAAAAGGTGCTGCAATTGATCACTGACGACATTTGGGAATGGTCACCCCATCAAAAATCGTGGAAAACCGGGGAACTGGCCACCCACATCGCCAATCTCCTTACCTGGTTTACCATGACCTTAAACACCGACAGCATGGATATCGCACCCCCCGGCGGCGGAGAACCACCGAAAACAAAAGCCGCTGGATCCGTGCAAGAAATGCTGGAGATCTTCAGCAACAATTACACAGAAACTGAGAAGGTGCTGAACAATACATCAGAGGAATCGCTGATGTCACCCTGGACCATGCTAAAGGGCGGCAAAGAGATTTTTACCATGCCAAAAATTGCAGTGGTACGGAATTTCATTTTGAATCATCTCATCCATCACCGGGCCCAGCTTTGCCTCTACCTGCGGCTCAACAACATCCCCATCCCCGGCCTTTACGGCCCGTCAGCGGATGAGTTATAAGGCGTTGGACGATTAATAATTAGGAGTCATCCACTTCCAGGCCCAGAGCTTTGGCCCGTTTGGCCCATTGCTGCCGCGCCAGGGCCTGCATATCCTCAACTGTATCTATCTCATCCACAATTTCCATACCCAGCAATGTTTCCACCACATCTTCCAGAGTTACCAGTCCCCTGGTGCCGCCGTAGTCATCCGTGACCAGGGCTATATGCTGCCGCTGATGGAGTAAAAATTCAAGCAATCCGGAGAGGTGCATGCTGCCGGCCACCGCACTGATTTCCCGGCTCAACTCTTTCAGCTTCACCATATCCTGATCCCGGGCCAAGGAGAGGAGCATCTCATCCTTGAGGATAAAACCGGTAATATCGTCAAGATCGGTTCCAAACAGGGGTAAGCGGGAAAAGGGTGATTGGGCATGGATCTCCAGGGCCTCAGCTACTGTCGTCTCCCGGTCAAGGGCAACCATCACGGTTCTCGGCGTCATAATATCCTCGGCTTTTAAAGAATGAAAACGGAACAGGTTGTGGATGATCCGCGACTCCCTTTCATTGATGTGACCTGCTTTTTCCCCCAGGCCGGCCATGGCAACAAACTCATCACGGCTGAATACCTGAATGCTCCGCCCGCGGGCAATCATTTTGGTTAACCGCTCCGAGACCAGGATCAAAGGATACAAGGCAACGATTAGAGAGCGGATAAATACACCTGTCAATCCAGCCAGCCGTCGCCAGTATACCGCGCCCAGGGTTTTGGGAATAATCTCTGAAAGAAAGAGGATCATCAGGGTCATGATGGCTGAAAAGAGGCCGAACCAGGCGCTGCCAAACAGGGCCGTGGCCTTGGCACCGGCGCCAACGGCCCCAACAGTGTGGGCAATGGTATTTAGGGTGAGGATAGCGGCCAGTGAGCGGTCAATATTATCCTGCTTCAACCGTTTCAGCAACGCCGCTTTTTTTGGCTGTTTTTCCTGCAGATCAGCTATAAAGGAGGGTGTCACACTGAGCAATACCGCTTCTGCCACAGAACAGAGGAAAGAAAAAACCAGGGCCAACAATACATACATCACCAATAAGGTAAAATCCATACTTCCTTTATTTTAAGAGAAAATGAACAGGGAAGCAAAATTTTTGTGCATAAGAATTAAAAAAAAATCCACAGGCAGGCTATTGTGGCAATAAAAAAAAATGGTAGAATATATAGCATAAACTTACAATCTACCAAAGAGAGGTAATTTTTTAATGAAACAAATATCCAAATTCACTCTTATCCTACTCTTTTCTGCTCTGGTATGTATAACAACCTTGAGTGCTGAAGAAAGTCAGGAGGTTTCTTTTACTTCATCAAGAACAAATATGGGAGTAAAATTCGGTTTTTCAAAGCCCATAAAGGATCATTATGAGGGGGGCATGTGTTTTGGTTTCAACCTTTCGTTCTTTATCACCAGCCAGCTCTCACTGGAGTTTAGCGGTCAACAATTGAGATCTGAGGTAACCCTCGAGGAAGATGGCCTAAACAGCGGCACACTCACTGCTTTCCCCGCTCAATTAAGTCTCCGCTACCAATTTAATACATCCTCACGCTTTGTTCCCTACATCCTGGCCGGTATCGATTATATTTTTTACACCCATGAAGTTGACCTCTCCAAGTGGAGTGAGGTTCGCTTCAGTGGTGAAAATGAGGTAAAAAACAGCATCGGATTTCATGGCGGCCTTGGCCTGGAGTTTTTTGTTACCAACAATTTTTCCCTTTGCCTGGACGGCCGGTATATATATTCAAAAACCGAGGGTGAATGGACCTTTTCAGATCTCACCAATCCGGCTCTCACTGTGTCGGGGGAAATATCAGATTTGCAAATTGACTTTATTGTGGCCACTCTGGGCCTTAAATTTTATTTCTAAGAGGGAGGACACCGATGAAAAAAACATCAATAAAGAATAAAATATTCCTGGTTGTTTTTGCACTTCTGTTTGCGGCCCAAAGCGGATTTGGTCAAAATATAGCTGATCGCTCATCCTGGCAGGCCATTGATGCCAAGTTCCCCAAGAGCCTTAACATGGATCATTCGCTGTATAAATTGTGGCAGGTCTATAAAGCTTATGGCCTCGAGAAAGTAACGGAGTATGCCCGTTATCAAGGTAATATTTCCCTTGAACACAACCGGGTTCGGGTGATGGTTAAATCAACACCAAACAGCTCAACCATGCAAACAGGCCCAGTGCGGCATGAGGTTGCCTTTCGGATTCATGCCATGGGCGGAGTGGTTGAGTTGAAACACAACCAGGTGTACCAGAGCCTGGTACCAATCTCTAGCCTGCCTGACCTGGCCAACCTGCCCCAAGTGGCTCAGTTAAGGCTGCCAATCAAAGCGCAGCCTATGGTGGTTAGTGAAGGGGTCAATTTCAGCGGTGCTGACAAACTGCAACCCTTAATCCCTTTCCGTCCGGGCAGGACAGCCAAGGTAGGAGTCTTGGATTTCGGTTTTTTGGGCTATCAGAACCTCAAAGGAACAGAATTACCGGCAGATACAGTGGCCAGGTCTTTCCGCCAGGACGGTGATATCACCGGTGGTGGTGAAAGTCACGGCACAGCCTGCGCTGAAGTGATTCACGACATGGCTCCCAATGCCAAACTCTATCTGGCCAATTATGACACCTTGTTCGAGATCGAAGCTGCCATTGACTGGTTTGCCGACCAGGGGGTGAATATCCTTAATTTTTCAGTTGGCTATTACAATGCCTGGCCCGGAGATGGTACCGGCTGGATGGATGAATTAGTAAAATATGCCCGGGCCAAGGGAATCTTTTGGGTCAATGCGGCCGGCAACGACGGCTTAACCCATTGGGAAGGATCATTCTCCGATCAGGACAAGAACGGTTTCATGGATTTTGGCGGAGATGATATTTTTCAATTCACGCGGCCTGCTAATAAGCCGCTGTGGGTTCGTATGAACTGGAATGACTGGGGTGTTTGGGACGGCACCAATTATCCGGGCCCAGCCAGTGATTACGACCTTTACCTCTACATTTTCAATAAGAACACCCAACAATGGCAATTGGTGGATTCCTCAAAAAATGCCCAGCAGGGTAAGAGCGGTCAATATCCGGTTGAAGATATTGGCGGCTGGTACAGTACCGAACCTGCCACCTGGGGCATAAAAGTGAAGCGGAATGCCGGAGCGGCAGTTAAGGAAATTGAAATTTTCTTTGAATTTAACTATTCAATAAATTTGGAATTTTCCACTCCACAGGGAAGTTTAACCATCCCGGCTGATTCTGCCCAGGTCATTGCCGTGGGAGCCATCCCCTGGGAAACAGAAGGATCAATCTATCTGAGTTCCAGCCGGGGACCCACCTCAGACGACCGTATCAAACCGGATTTGGCAGCGGCCTCTTGGGTAAGTAGCCAAACTTATGGCCTTTTTGGTGGTACCTCGGCCTCAGCCCCCCATGTGGCTGGTGCCATGGCATTGCTGTACAACAAGACTCCCTTCTCAATGGAACAGATAGTTGAATTATTGTTTGCCCGGGCCGATGATTGGGGACCTCGCGGCAAGGATAATATTATCGGATTCGGCAAGCTGGACCTTGTTGAATAGATGTTGAGCTTTATTGAAGATTAAAGTCGTAGCTAAAGGTGAGAGAAAGCGGCTGAGGTTGATAAGTGATTGATTTGACCATGACCGTCAGCATGGCTGCAAACAGATCCAGTTCATCGGACCACCTTTGCCACTGGCTAAAAGATAGATAGCCCTTGTCCCTGGCAATCAGCAGGTAACGGATTAGAGCCTCATTGTCTTTGCTAACCTGGCGGATACTATTTAGATAACCTGGGGTTGTGTCACTGCTGGCCTGTATCAACCGGTTTGGCATTGATGATGAAATGGCTGTGATTTGACCAGCCAATCCAGCTTGGTCATCCCGGGCAAATCCAATACACAGTTCAGATAAATGCTGCGCCAATTGTTGCGCTTTTCTCAAAATTTCATACTCAGTCACTTTCTTCATCTCTCTCTACTGAATTCAAGTACAATTCTTT
>CBFDCH010000085.1:0-7713 GCA_965603235.1 uncultured bacterium
TGTAGTCAGCGATCTGTTAACAGCCATGGCCCTAAAACATCGGTTTGTGAAAGGATTTTACCTGGAGCAGGAGCGTCCCAATGTATTTGAACCTATACCGCACCGCTGGCTGGAGATCGAACTGGCTGACGGCGTTAAGTTTTTTTATGATCCCCAATACCAAAATTTTTCCGCCAACTATATCCTGGTAAAAGATTCAGTTAATTTTCAGGAAATATTGAAATTCAAAGTCTATCTGAAAAAAAAATCAAAAAAAATTGTGAACTAAAGAGGCAAGGATGGAAGAGCAATTTAAAATCAGATTGGAGAAATTAAAAAAACTGGAAGAGCTGGGCGTGGAAACCTACCCCTACGACTTTCAGCGCAGCCATACAATAACAGAGATCCGCAATAAATTTGACCAGACCAAGGCCGATGAATTGGAAAAATTGGAGACCTCGGTTTCTATAGCCGGCCGGATTATCGCCATCCGAAAAATGGGCAAAAGCGCTTTCATGCACATGGTGGATGAGGCTGAAAAATTGCAGCTTTACATCCGCAAAGAGATGATCACCGAAGGGGAGATGGATATATTCAAGCTACTGGACATTGGTGATATCATCGGTGTATCCGGCAAATTGTTCCGTACGCACAGTGATGAATTAACCATCCTGTTATCACAACTGACTTTCCTGAGCAAATGTTTTCATCCATTGCCGGAAAAGTGGCATGGTCTGCAGGATAAGGAGTTGCGTTACCGCCAGCGGTATGTTGACTTGATCGTAAACCAGAACACAAAAAATATATTCAACCTCCGCTCCCGCATCATCCAGGAGATCAGGGCTTTCTTTTATGAACGGGACTATCTGGAGGTGGAAACACCCATGATGCAGCCGCTGGCCGGAGGAGCGTCTGCCAAACCATTTGTTACCCACCACAACGCACTGGATATTGATCTTTACATGCGCATCGCACCTGAACTCTATCTAAAGAGATTGATGGTGGGAGGTATGGAGAAGATATTTGAAATTAACCGTAATTTTCGCAACGAGGGCATTTCCCTGATGCACAATCCTGAATTCACCATGATCGAATTTTATGAGCTGTACAAGGATTTCACCCACTACATGGATTTAACGGAAAAATTGATTGAGCGGTTGAATCAGAAATTTTTGGAAAATAACAAGATAGAATACCAGGAAACTACCATTTCCCTGGCCCCGCCCTTTGCCAGGAAAAAATATATGGACTTGATTAGCGAAAAAGCTGGACTGTCCCTGGATGACCTGTGGGACGAAAATAAACTGAAGACATTTATTAAACAAAACATCCAGGATGAGGAAATGCCTCCAACTTACGGAAAAATGCTGGAGCTGATGTTTGACCGCTACGTGGAACCTACACTGATAGAGCCTACATTTGTGACCTACTATCCCAAGGTGATTTCGCCGCTCTCTAAAAAATCCCGCCTGGATGAGAAGGAAACAGAGCGCTTTGAATTGTTTATCGCCGGTATGGAGATTGCCAATGGATTTTCAGAGTTGAATGATCCATTGGATCAACGGCAACGGTTTGAAGCCCAGGCCCTGGACCGGGAGAAGGGTGACGACGAAGCCCAGATGATTGATTATGATTTTTTGCGAGCCCTGGAGCATGGCATGGCACCGGCTGCTGGCGAGGGTATTGGCATTGATCGCCTGATAATGATTTACACCGGCACCCATTCCATCAAAGAGATCATTCTCTTCCCTCTGTTGAGACCCAAATAATGAAATTTGAAACGTTTATTGCCAAACGGTATCTGATAAAAGGCAGAAAAAACTCGTTTATTTCCATTATATCTCTGGTATCCATCATTGGCATCACCATCGGTGTAGCAGCACTGGTAATCGCTCTCTCCCTGATCAATGGTTTCCAGAATGATATCCGCAATAAAATATTAAATTCCACTGCCCATATTATGATAACCAGTATCATGGGTGAGGGCCTGACCGATCACCAGAAAGTTATCCAAACGATCAAATCAAATATTAAAGAGGTTACCATTGCCAACCCGGTAGTCTATGGCACCGTTCTCCTGAAAGGATCGGCCCGTAACGCCACTGGCGCAATAATGCGGGGAGTGGACCTGAACAGCAACAGAAAATCAGTGTGGCAAAAACGGCTGAAGCGGGGAAAACTACCACTCAACCGCAACGAGATCCTGATCGGCCATGAGATCGCCGCCCGGACAAACCTGTTTCAGGGAGATACCTGCACCATTATCACTCCTCAACCGGTGCTTACTCCCGGAGGAATTATCCCCCGCAACAAACGGATGAAAGTGGCAGGGACATTTTCTTCCGGCCTCTACGAGCTGGATAATGGCACCATTCTCACCAACCTGGAAACCGCCCAGCGGCTCTTTAAATTAAAAGATAATATCAGTTATATCCAAATCTATCTAAAAGACCTGTTCGATGCCGACAGGGTGGCAAAAAAACTGGAAACAATCATTCCCAAGCACCTATCTGTACTCACCTGGAAAGAATTAAACGCATCTTTATATTCTGCCCTGAAACTGGAAAAAACCATTCTTTTCTTTACCCTGACCCTGATCATAATTGTTGCCTCGCTGAATATCATCGCTGGATTAATCCTGCTGGTGATTCAGAAAATCAAGGATATCGGCATTCTCCTCTCCTATGGGGCCACTACTAAAATGATCAAGCGGATCTTTTTTATTCAGGGAGGAATTATCGGGATTTTAGGCACCACTTTTGGCGTGGCCCTGGGGCTCGGTTTCTGTGCCCTGGCCAACAAATTTCAATTGATCAAGGTGCCTTCCGAGATATATCAGATGAGTCATGTGCCCTTCAATATAAATCCCTTTGACCTGATTGCCATCATCGTGGTATCCCTGGTGATCAGTTTTACCGCCACACTCATTCCCTCCAAAAAGGCGGCCTCAGTGAATGTGGTTGACGCCATCAAAAACGAATAATTTGATGTGACTTTCTTTTCCAACTCTGATAAACTGTCCATGATACAATAATCCAGAGGGAGGATGTGGTGAATATTGCCTGTGGTATTGATCTTTTTAAAGAATTTCCGGGAGAATTCATCAGGAATAAAAATGTTGTGCTAATCACCAGCAGTACAGCCGTGGACGCATCCAGCACTCCTGTTTACCGGGTGGTAAAACGGGCGGCCGGCAAAAACCTGAAAGCGATATGGTCCTTGCAGCACGGTTTTTTCATGGACAAGCAGGACAACATGATCCTGTCTGATTCCTCCTATTGGCAGGAGATGGCGGTTGAGATCCGCAGCCTCTACGGGGATACTCTGGTACCTCCGGCTGATTGGCTGACGGGAATAGACATGGTGCTGGTCGATGTGCTCGATGTTGGTACCCGGGTTTATACCTTTGTTAACCACCTGGTGATGATCCTAAAGGAACTCTCAGGCAAAGGGATTGAGGTGCTGGTTCTTGACCGTCCCAATCCTCTCAATGGTATCGATTTGGAAGGGCCGGTGGCTCAGGATGATTTTTTCAGTATCGTGGGTATGGCGCCGGTACCCATGCGTCATGGTTTGACCCAGGGAGAATACGTCACCTTTGCCAGCCATTACCATCAAATTGATATAGATTTAAAGGTGATCGAAATAAAAAACTGGCAGCGGCAGGATTTTTACACACCTATCTGGACCTATCCCTCCCCCAATATGCCCACCTGGAACACAGCCATTGTATATCCCGGGGCTGTTTTGCTGGAAGGGACTAACATCTCTGAAGGGAGGGGCACAACCCGCCCCTTTGAATTGGTAGGCGGCCCTTATGTCAAAAACCTGGAACTGGTAGAAGCCCTGAACATACTCAACCTGGAGGGGGTGACTTTTGTCCCCTTATTTTTTAAGCCGGAATTTTCTAAATTTGCAGATCAGGTTTGTAATGGATTTCTGATTCACCCCCATGACCTGGCCAAATTTAGAAGTTTTGCCACCTATTATGAAATCATCCGCCTGATATATCACCGATACCCTGATCATTTCATCTGGAAAAAACCACCTTACGAATTCGAATATGAACGCCCGCCCATTGATATGATAAACGGAACTGGCAAAATCAGACAAGCCATTGAAAAAAACCAACCCTATGTCGAGATCGCCGCGGAGATAGAATCGGAGCTGGTTCAATTCAGAGAAACCATCGATCCTTACCTATTTTATCGCTAAAAGGCCTGATCAAGGTCAGAGATGATGTCTGCGGCATCTTCAATGCCGATGGATAAACGCAGCAGGTTGTCGTTGATGCCGATATTTTTCCTCTCCTCCCTGGTGAGGCTGGCATGGGATGTGAGCACTGGCGAGCAGATGATACTCTCAACCCCACCCAGACTCATAGAGGGTTTGATTAATTTTAATTTCTTTTGAAAAGTGGCACCATCTACATCCCTGGTTTCAAACGAGAGCATGCCACCAAAACCGCTCATCTGTCTACTGGCAATATTATGCTGTGGATGAGTGGGCAGGCCTGGATAAAAGACATTATTAACTCCCGGATGTTGATGTAAATGCTGAGCCACAGCCATGGCATTTTCATTCTGTTGCTTCACCCGCACGGCCAGAGTTTTAATACTGCGTTCCAGTAGATAGCAGGTATAGGGATCAAGACTCCCGCCCAGAGATCTGGCCATCTCCATGACTGGTGCCATCAGTTCTTTGGATGATACAGCGACACCAGCACAAATATCACTATGGCCACCCAGGTACTTTGTGGCACTATGCGTCACCACATCAATGCCCAGATCCAGGGGGTTTTGATTAATGGGAGACGCAAATGTATTATCAATGACTGTGATATATCCAGCATGCTGTGCCCAATCCGCTACGGCCTGAATATCAGTAATGGTAAGCAGTGGATTTGAGGGAGTTTCAATAAAAACCAATTTGGTCGCCGGTGTTGCGGCCGCCCGGAGGTCTCCAATTTGCTGGCTTGCGGCAAATGAATAGTTTATGCCAAAAAGATCCAGCTTTTGCTGAATGAAATGGAATGTGCCTCCGTAAATACCGGGTTGGAAGACGGCATGATCGCCGCGCTGTAACAATGCCAGCAAGGTGGTGCTGATGGCTGCCATACCCGAGCTGAAAATCAGGCCCTCCTCTCCCATTTCCAGAGCGCAAATCTTATCGATCAGCACCTGGTTGTTGGGCGTATTAAAGTAACGGGGGTAGAGGCGTTCATCCGTATCCAGGTAAGCATATGAGGTTGAAGTAAAAATCGGTGTATTCACCCCCTTGGCCACCGGTTTTAGCAACACACCGCTATGAACACATTGGGTTCCTTTGTTTTTTAAATCTTTCATTTTTCATCTCCCTTAATCTCCAAAACAAAAATATTGGGCCACATTTTGCCGGTTACATAGAATTGCCTGGTTTTCATATTATAGGCAATGCCGTTGAGTACATGATCTATATGTCCTTTTAAGTTTTTTGGTACCAGTTTACTTAAATCGAGCCAGGCTTTCACCTTACCGGTATCTTCATCAATAACAACAATAAGACTCTGCTGCCATACATTGGCATAAATCTCACCATCCACATATTCCAATTCGTTTAACATGCGTACCGATCTGCCATGGTAATGAACCGCTAGTTTCCGTCTCAATTTTAATGTTTTGGGATTAAGGAAAAATAGGGTGGCAGAACCATCACTGACAATTAAATCCCGGCCATTATAGGCCATACCCCAACCCTCCTGGGGCAACGGATAGTGAATCGTTTTCAGCAGTTCAAAATTTTTCTTGTCAAATACCAGGCACAATCCTGCTTCCCAGGTTAGTTGATAGATTCTATCGTTTACAATGCAAATACCTTCACCAAATAGATGGGATGGCAGTTTATAGGAACGAACCACCTTGCCGGTTAGAGGCTGGACCTGGCGCAACGATGATTGACCGTATTGTCCGGTGCCCTCATATAAAAAACCCTCTTCATATATCAAGCCCTGAGTGAAAGCCTGCGGATCATGAGGCAATACCTTGACCACCCGGAATATCCTCTGGTCGGGCTTCTCTGGTTGAGATAATATCTGTGGATTCATAATAACGAGAACAGCTAAGGCTAGAAGGATTCTGTGCACAATCATAGTCCTAGTGCTTATTCTGTTTCAAGCACAATATTGCGGCTATATTCCGCCCAAGGATTTGATCTTTTTGTGTCTGGCTGATGGGTAGTTTATTCACCTTGTCAAGGTTTTTGCGGATGTTGCTGCAGCCGTAGGGAGTATCAGAGCCAAAAACCACCCGGTCCGCACCAAACCATTTGATGGTACGCAGCAAGCATTGCCTGGAATGGAGCCAGGGTGGCGAGATCTCAATATATATGTTTTTTAATTTTACTCGATGCAAAAATATTTTCTCAGCACCGATCATGTGCCCTGCAATAAAGGTAACAGTGGAATTGTTCGCAGCCAGACGGATGAAATCAGCGACGTCCTCTTTTTGATAGAGGTGAATAAATACGGGTAATTCGTTTTCCCGCGCAAAATCGACCATCTCCTGCATTCCCGGAGAGTCAATCTTAAAAGCATCCGTTCCCTGGTTCAGTTTTATGCCTGCAAATTGCCAACGGCTGTAACTCTCTTTTAATTGTTTCAAGGAGGGATCTATTACCGGGTTAAACCAGTAAAATTGGATGATCTTCTCCGGAATTTGCTGTTGATAGTCGAATACCTGCTGATTGGCTGCGGCCAGGAATCTACACGGCCGGCAAATGGTCGAAAACAGCCGAATCAACCGGTTAATCAAATAAACCAGATTGGGAGCACAAAGCCAGGAAAAAAATCCGGGGACCCAGAGACAGCACATCACTGGTGTGGGTGAGGCAGATAAAACCACCTTATCAATTCGCTGATTTTTTAGAGTCTTCCTGATGGTGGAAATATCCCGTAAACCACCTCCCACGTGGGCATGGGCGTCAATAATCATTCATCCTCCTGCTGTTGATTTTTCCCTTGTATGGACACAGGCTAGAAATATCTTTTAATTTTACCAGAACTTCCAGGCAATAAAAAGCGCATAGAATGAGCCACCAATGGCCAGAAGAGCAAGAGGAGAACCATCAGGGAACCCAGGAAAAAGTAATGGTTAACCGGGCTGGCAAACAATGGGGTTGGAGCGTCTCCCAGAGCATGCAGGCCTATTGCCACAAAAAGATTCCCGGTACGGAGATATAGCATGGCAAAGTATATGCCTGCAATTGTCAGCAGCACCATCCACATAAGCAGAGAATATCCCGTCACCCCTTCAGCCAGCAAGCGGGGAATATGCAAAAGGGCAAAAAATATGGCCGACACCAGCATAGCCCAGATAAATGGCGCGGATTTTCGATTTTTTGCACCGCCAAATTTTTTCGCCAGCTGAACCAGAAAAAATGCCCGAATGGTCAATTCTTCACACAAACCGGTTCCTAAAAAATGTTGAATAAAATTACCCAAAACTTTACCGGTTCCCACGCCTTGCCAGTCAGGATGCAGTATCACCCTTGCCCCGGTTACCAGGGCGGCTGCCACCATCATTAGCTGAGCTACCAGCCATAGTGCCAGCATCACAGCCAATCCCAAAAGAAGTTTTGAACCTATTAATCCCACATCCTGCCAGCGCAACCGGCCCCACCACAAAATAACCAGGAAAATAATCAGCTCAATCCAGCACAGAATCAGATGCTCGGTTATTAAGCCTCCACTCTTTTGAA
>CBFDCH010000086.1:0-7654 GCA_965603235.1 uncultured bacterium
GAACACAACCGATCATACTTTATATCAAAGGGTACGATCTCAGAATACACCTTCAATTCCCTGACTCGGCGGGCAATAAGCTTTGTGTATTGGGATCCAAAATCAAGAATGAACACACTGTTTTTCATGGTCTATGCAACTCCACCAGACGATTCATCATATAAAAAAATCACAAGTGCTGGTTACTTTAATTTGATGAGCCCAGATGTAATCATACCAAAAATAATTCTGGAGGCATCATATATGTTTATTCCGGTATCCATTGAGATGTCATAGATACTTTTGGTGCCATCAATTTTGGAGACGACCAGCCATTCGAGCGTAGATAATGATATTTTGCGTCTCTCCTGTTTGTCAATCTCATTAAACTCCGGCACCGCATCAATTGAACCAATTTTTTTCCTTAATAATTTCCACTCATCAATTCTGCGAGCAGCTTCCATTAGAATTGAGGTCACTGATCTGGAGATAGTGATTTCGGCTTCAAAATTTCCTTCTTCAAAAACGAACTCACCCTTGCCCCAGGAAATTAATGTAAAAACAGCATCTTCACCTCTGAAAGTTTCAACCTCGGCATGAACGATTTCACCTGTTTTTATGATGATGTAACCCCGCTTATTATCGTCTTTTGTCAGGATAAATCGGCCACTCTGGCGAGAGTTTGAGACGAGTTGCATAATGTCTGCTAAATTAATAGATTCTAATGATCCCTTTAAACTCATGCTGTTTTTTTTACACCAATAATCACAATCTTAAATTCAATATTATAAGTATTCAAAAAGATTTGTCAAGCATTTACCTGGCAAATCAACATCTCTGAATTACGCCCGGAGGGAGTTGAACCCCCAACGCGCAGATTCGAAGTCTACCGCTCTATCCATTGAGCTACGGGCGCGAATAAATACCAATTATATCCTCTTTTTCTTTTTTTTTCAAGAAATTGATGACGGGGAAAACCCCATACCTGAGCTTTGGTTGAAAAATCCCGGATTATATATTAAAATATAGGCATGGCTGATAAGGAAAAAACCAAAGAAATCGAAAATATAAGCGAATATTTTGCCAATCGCGGACAAGATTTAACCCCGGAAAAAAAATGGGATCAGGTTTTCGTTAGCTGGATCAATACCATAGATCAAAAAAAACTAATCCTCAACCTGTTTGAATTGAAATTATGGTTTGAAAGCCTTGAAGAGTTCTTTTCCTCTCATTACCTGGAAAAACTAATCTTCAAGTATGAGACCACTGGTTCCAGGAATTATGAATATTATGTCACTATTTTCTCTCAATTGATAAGCCGAATCATAAACCATTTGAAAGAGCTTGATTTTAAAAAGGACAAACACCTGTTAAATTTTGAAGAATTCATTGTAGAAAATATCCTGGAAAGTTACACGACCAAGTCATTTCCCTACATCAAAGATATTTACTCCACAGAATCATGGTTTTACACTTTGCGCATTTTTCTGCAGAATCTAAGGGGCATTTGTATCGAATTAACCCGTCACAATATCGTTTCCCACAAAACACTCTCATCGATCAAAAAACTGTACCACAAGGAGCTTATGAATAACTCGATTTTGATATCCTTGCTCAAAAAACGGTTTATCCCAAAGATGGATAAAATATATCAGCAAGATATCAGCGATATCATATCTTCTATAAAAGACAAAAATTTGAAAAGACAGATTGGCATCTTCTTTATATTTTCCTTCCGCATCATGAAAATCAACAACTTTATCGAGCTTACTCTAAATAAAGGAAGACAAATTGATATAGCCATTCCATTAATATTATCACTAAAAAAGAAAATTGAGGATCTATTCTCTTTTTATGAAACCGTTCTGAAAAAGGGCTTTGAAACTACTTTTGAGGAAAAGCAGGAATTGCAGCAAATGATTAAAGCCTTTGAATCCTTTAAACTCGAGTATAAAAAAATCTTTGATGGAGAGTTACCCAACTATTTTGCCAACACAGATGAAAAAATAAACAAACGTAAATTATTGAAAAATATCGTTATTATCTCCGATTTTGCAATTCAAGAATTTATTGAGAGTATTTTAAAGTTGTTCAAACCGGAAATCTCTGGCAGCAACATTTTTGAAAATTATATCTCCCGTAAAGAAAAATCATTGGAAGTAAAAAAGAAGCTCACCAAGCTGCATCAAAAGATCAATGATTTTTTCTCGGCCAAGGGTAATATTACCGCTCCCGACATTTTCTTTGATATCAACCTTTTTATTGAGACCGATTTAAATTACCTTCTCTATAAGGATTGGAACGAATTTTTAAATTATTACAACAACTTAATACGCACTGAGTTTTCCTCTGAATTTAAAATAAACCTCAGGTCTTTCCACTCTTTCATCACCAGGGTATTAAAAGAATTGGTAACAGACAATCCATAATTTTCCATTGTTTATACACTCATCTTCATCAGGCAAGTTGGATTCTGAGGTTAATACAATTTGAGATGCTTTATTAAACCATGAAAAATGAAAAAATTCTGGTTATATATAACCCTTCTGCTGGTCTGAGCTCAAAAAAATCAATAATTCATAACCTGATTAAGCTTCTGAAAAGAAATTTCTGCGAAGCATTCGCCATTGCTTCAACCTCTCCTGGCCACGGAGCCGAAATAGTATCAAAATCGCTCTCAGACTACGATATAATTGCCGTTTTCGGGGGAGATGGTACCATAAATTCAATTGCTGCAGAAATGACGGGTAGGCAACAAATCCTGGGAATTATCCCCGGAGGATCGGGCAATGGCCTGGCGAGAAATCTGGGAATCCCCCTCTCTTGGAAAACCGCAGTCAATACACTCATCTTTGGAACAGATATCTATATTGACGCAGGTAAAATTAATGGCCATTTTTTTTTAAATATGGCCGGCATTGGACTTGATGGATTTATATCTAAAAAATTCAACCTGGAATCAAAGTCCCGCGGGATTGTACCTTATATGTATTATGCCCTGAAAGGATATATTAAAGCTTCACCATTTAACGTCTCCATAAACAATGGGGAATCTCTCATACAAAACGTCATGATCGTTGCTTTTGCTAATTTTCGTCAATATGGTGCCAAACTTATTATTGCACCGCAGGCCTCGCCATGTGATCAAAAACTCGACCTTTGCATCTTACACCAGTTTCCACCTCTCAAAATCCCCTATCATATCCGAAAGTTTTACAGCGGCAACATTCACCACTCACCCTATTACAGCAATAAAAAAATTGAGGTAATCGAGCTGGAATCATTGTCTGGAAAGATCCCCTTCCACTTTGATGGTGAATATGGAGGTGCTGACTTTTCCAGGTACAAAGTTGAAATTTTATCAGCCAAGATAAAAATAAGGATTCCAGCCAAAAAGAAAAAGTGACAGGGTAAAAAAAAAGGGGGAAGCTACCTTCCCCCTCTATTTGGAACTAACTTATTGTTACAACCCGGATGATCCCTTCACAACCAGTAATCCGATATCCTCAATTTGAGCATTTTTTATCTCATTCATAACATCAACGACTTTTCCGTATTCAACATTAATATCAGCTCTCAACAAAATCTTTTTAGCAGCCTTTTTCTTCTCTTGTAGTCTGTCTTCCAGCATGGTGGTTAATTTTGAAATATTCTCAACTTGCTTATCATCAATATATATGGTTCCGTCATCTTTCAGATGTATAGTAATTAATTCACCAGATTTGGGTTGATTGGCAGTATTGGCCGCTTCGGGAAGCTTAACATTCACTCCCTTCATCAGAGAAGGTGTGACAACCATAAAAATCACCAGTAGAACGAGTAATATGTCAGTGAAAGGAACGATATTAGGTTCTGATTTAACACTATCTGAGCCGGTCTCTGACATGCCCATGATCAGGCTCCTTTGCTGCTCTTTTTAATAAAATGATCAATCAACTCGGAAGAAGCATTGGCCATTTCACCGGTGAAAATGTCCACTTTATTCAACAGATAGTTAAAGAACCATACTGCGACAACGGCAACACCAATACCCAATCCAGTTGTGATTAAGGCGTCGGCAATACCACCGGCAACAGCAGTAATTCCACTGGAACCAGACACTTCCATTCCTTTAAAAGCATTGATGATACCAAACACTGTTCCGAAAAGGCCTACAAATGGTGCGGTTGAACCAATAGTTGCCAGAGCGTTCAAACCTCTTCTAAATTCTTGTACACCTTTAATGGTTGCTCGTTCGATTGCCCTCTTGGCTGATGCTACTTTCTCAGCATAGGCAGCATTGCTATCTTCCTGAAACTGCAACTCATTTAAACCAGCGATTAAAACTTTGGCAAGGTGGCTGTTTTTGAATTTTTTATCAGCAGAGAGCTTTACAGATTCTTCTATTTTACCTTCTTGCCACAATTTGCTGATTAAGCGGAGTAAAATATTTGATTGCTTGACTGCTTTGTGAAATACAATAAATCTTTCAACTCCAACTGCAATTGCATAAACAGACATGAACAGCAATATGAACACAACTCCCTGGGGAATAATTCCCATTTTGTCCCACATTGAAGCTAAATCAAACATACCATGTTCCATAATAAACCTCCTTTATATTTACCTAAATTATTGCCTGGTAAGATCAAAAGTCACAGTCACTGTAAATCTTACAGGTTTTGGGATTCCATTAATTATATATGGTTGATAAATCCATTGTTTAATGGCATTCAAAGCTGAATTGTTTAACAGGGGATGCCCATTCACAACCCTTGCTTGAACAACCCGACCATAGATATCTGTGGTTGCATCAATAATAACCCGTCCAGAGATACGAGCTCGCAGAGCAACTGATGGATACTGAGGTTTCACTTCTTTTATAAGTCTCGGTCTTTTTAGGGTGGACACACGGACAACTTCAGTATCCTGGCCAATCATCGGGCTTCCCAGAACACCACCGATCACACCGCCTTCTACGCCGCCTTCAACGCCGCCCTCGACGCCGCCCTCAATACCAAAATCACTGATGTCCTCTTCCTCGATCTCTTCGGGAATTTCCACTGGAGCGACCAATCTGCCGGCCATAATGGGTTTGTTTTCGAGCTCTCTTTTTTCCTCTCTCTTTTTAGTGGCTCTTTTACTGCTGGATTTCTTTTTGGCAGGTGGGGGTGGGGGTGGAGGTGGGGGTGGTGCAGATACCATAATGACACTTATCACCTTGATTTCAGGAAGGTTAGAGTCAGCTTCCAGGAGAGGAACAATAATAATTGCTGCAACCAGTCCCAGGTGGACAATTAGAGATATTGGGAAAGTCAACCAGGTCTTGGTTCCCTTTTTACTGTTTCCTGAGTCTATCATTGAATCTTCAAACATTTGCACCTCCGAAACTAAAATATCCAAAATGAAATATATAATAAAAATTTGTAAAATGCAAGGGATTATTTAATTTTTTTTCGGCCCAAAAAATTGTTTTCCCAAATCTTAAGCCAGGCACATGATTGGAAAATTGAGGAGTATGTACCAACAATCACGCCGATCAAAAGAGTGAAAGAAAACGCATGAATCACCTCGCCTCCCAAGAAGAAAAGAGAGAGTACTACCAGGATCGTTGTTCCAGAGGTAACGATGGTACGACTCAAGGTCTGATTGATACTTTTATCCAAAATTACCTCTGCATTTTCCCGTCTCATTAACTTCACATTGTCGCGGACTCTGTCAAAAATAACAATGGTATCATTTAATGAATATCCCATGATTGTCAGCAGAGCTGCCATGCCTGATAAGGCAAATTCAACCTGGAAAAACAGCAGAAACGAGAGGCAAATCAACACATCGTGAAACAGGGTGATTGCCGCAGCAATCCCATAAATAAAGCGGAATCTGAAACCGATATAGACGAGCATGCCCAGCAATACCCAAACCGCTGCCAGCGTTACCTTCTGCCTGAGATCCCGGCCCACTTGAGGGCCAACAACCTCAGTGGACAAAAAGGTAAATCCACCCAAAAAAGCCTTTTCTTTTAACAATGACACCACGCCTTTTTTTAAACCTGCTTCCTGCAAATCCTCAAAATTCTTAATCAGGCCAATATCAAGATTCTTACTGGTCTTAATCTCAACGATTGATTTTGCAGAGGCTTTGGCATCCTCTTCCGGTATACCATTGTTTCTGAGAAACTCACTGATTTTAAATTCTGAGCTGTTGTTTAAATCAAGTTTCTGTTGCTGCCGGAATTGTTTTTCCTCTCTTGAGAGCAGTGCCTGATCGATGAGAGAAGATATTTTTTCCAGCCTGTCCATCTCTTCATCCTCAATTTGGTCCTTTGTTTTCTGACCAGTACTCTCAGCCTTATCCTCAGGTTTAACTTTTTCAACGGTTTTTATAAAAAACTTGCTCAGCCTGGCATCTGCTCTTTGTACCGTTAACTTGCTGAATCCCCCATCCCTCAAGGCATCACGTACATCTTGCTCACTCTTTTGCTCTAAGAAACTCACCTCTACCAGGGCTCCACCGGTAAAATCAATACCAAGATTGAAACCGCGGCCTAGGAAGGTAATGACTCCAATAACAATGACAAGTAAGGAGATGCCAAAGGCATAATTTCTTTTATCCATTAATTTAAAATTTGGTTCTTTTTTAAAAAACCCCATGGTCTGCCCCCGTTATATACTGATCTTTTTTAACTTTTTCCGTTTGGAATACACCAGGTCAAAAACGACCCTGGATACAAACACTGCTGTAAACATACTGGCCACGATACCAATAATTAAGGTGACGGAAAATCCCTTAATGGGACCTGTGCCAAATTGGAATAGAAACACAGCAGCAATAACAGTGGTAAGATTGGCATCAAATATGGTAACAAAAGCCTTTTTAAAGCCAACTTCAATAGCGGTTTTGGGTGATTTGCCAATTCTGAGATCCTCTTTGATCCGTTCAAAAATCAACACATTGGCATCTACGGCCATACCAATGGTAAGAATGATCCCGGCAATACCCGGCATCGTTAATGTAGCATTAAAATAGGACAGTGCAGCCATCAAAAATATCATATTCAAAAAGAGGGCAAGCACTGAATTTATGCCAGCCCCTTTATAATATCCTAACATAAAAATCATTACCAGCAGAAGTCCGATTACCGCAGCAGTCAATCCCTTGCGAACCGAATCAGCGCCAAGAGAAGGTCCAATAATCCGCTGCTCCATGGTTTTCATTGGTGCGGGCAGACGTCCGGAACGTAGCACCAGGACCATATCATTCACATCTTCATGGGTGTAATTACCAGTAATCTGATTGTCATATCCCAATGTGCCTTCTATCCTGGGAGCACTAATGACCCTGTTATCCAAAACAATAGCCATTAGTTTACCAATATTGGCAGCTTAAAATTTTCGGATTTTACTCGCCCCCCCCGAATTTAAAGAAAAACCGACTGCCGGCCTGGCATACCTATCTCTGGACTGTCTGGCCATCTTTAAGTCACTACCCGTGATAACAGGTGTGGTCCTCAATACATAAAATCCAGCTCCTTCAGCGTTATGTTTGGGATTGGTTTTTACCATTACCATATCCTCAGTCAGCTCTTTGCCAAAAGTTTGTCTGGCTTCCGCTTCAGTTTCTGATTTAATAAACCCGGAGACCACGGCCTTAAATTCCAAAACAGCAGTGGTTTTGATAATATCCATAATTCGAG
>CBFDCH010000087.1:0-7627 GCA_965603235.1 uncultured bacterium
TTCTGGTTCCACAAGGAAATATTGTTCTCTTCATTTATGGCAATAATGGCAAAGGGACTGGCATTGATTAATTTATCGGTGAATTCCTGCAGATTTTTTAATTTCTGAGTCAGATTGCGCCATTCGGTCACATCCTTGATTAGAATGATGGTACCAATGATCTTTTCCTCTGATTTAAGAGGTTCGATGACCAGGTCAACATAATTCTCTTTCTGGATAAACGGATTCAACACATTGATCTGTTTAATATTATCTGCAGATTGGATGAGGTTGCGTACGAATTTGTCAAAGCCATCTTCCAGGGCTTCCGGTGACAGGATGGTTCCCAGTTTTCTGCCCAACACAGATGGTAAGTTCAACATTTCCAGGGCTTTTTTGTTGGTAAAAATGACATCTAAATCCTTATCTGTAATAATGATTATATCAGGAATGGATTTAAAGATTTTTTGCGAAAAGGAGATCTGATTCTGCAAATTCTCTTCCGCTTTTTTCTGCCTGGTGACATCAGATATTACGATGATATATTCTTTGGGCTTGTTGCTGACATCCAATATCTGCACCAGGGAAATACTGGTATGCAGCTGTTGTCCTGATTTAAGTTCAAATGTGTAATCCTTGTTGGCTATATTGTTGCTTTTTTTTAACTCTATGGCAATCTCGGCAGTAAATCGCCGGTCGACAAAATCTGCCAGTTTCAGCCGGGGGATATCTTTTTTATTCAGGCCAAACAGTTTCAGGCCATGATCGTTTATATAGATTGGTGCCAGGTTGGGATCGAGGATGACAATGGCTACCCGGAGCGTTTTCATTAATGTTTCCGAATATGCCTTTGAATCTCTCAGTTCAATCACTTTTTCCTGCAGATGGTTGATCACTCCCACTATCTGGGAGTGGAGGTCCAGTTTTTTTAACGCGTCTGCGGAGGGTATCAGTGATTTCTCCAATATCTGCACCAGGTCCAGCCTATCCAGTTTACTCTCGATCTGCCGGGTAGGTGCCTGAAGGTATGATTCCAGGATCATATAAAAAAGGTAGGCTAAAACCAGAAACACAAGCATATCGAGAAGAAACGAGGCCAGTGTGCTGGGCATGGTTATCCATCTGTGGATTCCCTGGGTGTAAAAAAGGAGCAATAGCACAAACAGCCCCAGGCTCAGCCAAACTTTAAAGTTGCTCTTTTTCATGGTTTCGCTTTATTTCAATGGGACCCAATTACTTACGGCCCAATTGTTGCTTGATTTGGTAGATACCCAGCAAGACAAATTGATCGTCTCCTTTGCGTACGAAAATTCTTACTTTTACTTTTTTCAAGGCAGATCTGTTTTTGGACAGGGCTTCGAGCGAGGTGGCGGTATATCCCAGGTCAGATTTAAGGGTAATCTCTTCACTTGTCTCTCCCTGGGCCAGTGCTTTTTTCAGGGCTGGAGTAAATCCTTCTCCCAGCTTTTCTTCTGTTTCCACAAAGAGGAATTCCCCTTTGCAGATCAGGTTATCTACGGGGTCCGTACCCGTATTTTTTATTTTAAAAGTTATGGTTGGCACAATTAAAACACTATTGCTCATTACTTTTTTGGCTACCCATTTGCTGTCGAACCAAATGATTTGCACGGTTTTCCCCATCTTCTTAATCGTTTCCAGGGCAGCCTCGCGCTGGGCTTTTACCGTGTCATCCATGCCCTCGATTTCCTGCTTGATGGGGAAGCGACCGCTTATGGGAACCAATCCCGATCCTTTGGTCCGCACCAGGATTTTGACAGCCATTTTCTTCCATCCCTGGGAATTCTGAATAAAGGCTTTTTTGCTCGATGCCGAATATCCGTGTCTTGATTTAATTAAAATCTCCTGGCTCTCCTCTCCCGGTTGTAAGGGGGTTGCCAGGGCCAGGGTGGAGCCTTCGCTGTGGGTTTGACCTGTTTCTGCAAACTGAAAAACCCCTTGAAACTCAACATTGCTGAGCTGTTTTTCCCCGGTATTTTTAACCTTCAGTGTAATGGCCGGAACAATGGTTGTGCTGTAGGGTGATCCCGATTTATCCACCCACTTGGTGTTGTGCCAGACAATTTTCACCGAGCGTTGGACCTCTTGCGGACTCATGGTCTGCCTGATCACAAATTGATAAAAGACGAAGATTAGAGCCAGGCCCATGATTATCATTAAACCGCGGAGCCAGACTTTGGATTTACCGTGTGCTTGGCCAAAGAGTTGTTCATGCTCGCTGTTCTGTTCAATTTTGGTATCTTCGGACATGTTCACTCCTTATTATGTAGTATATATACTCTTTTATGTCAAAAAATTCAAGTGTATTATTACTCGAATAGTATCAATTCCTGTTAATCAGGTTGATTAATTGGCTGCTTTCCATTATTATTTTTACATTGGTACTATACAGAGGCTGGCGTGGATACTTATCAAGATTATGAACCCCAATTTGGTCTCTTCCATGATTTCCCTGAAAATGGGATATTTTCATCTGGGTGTGAATTCTGCCGATGAATTTATGTTGAGGTTTGGCTTAGGGAAAAAATAGGGGGAAGCAGCACGCTTCCCCCATATGGATAATCTAAACGATCTTATGATCTTAAACAACACCACCGGCCAGCATTGCTTTGGCAACTTTAATGAAACCGGCCACATTGGCGCCCATGACATAATTGCCATCCTGGCCATACTCTTTGGCGGTTTCATAAGAAGCTTTATGGATGCTTTTCATGATGCCGTGCAATCTCTGGTCTACCTCTTCTCTGGTCCAGGATAATCTCAGGCTGTTCTGGCTCATTTCCAGGCCGGAAACAGCAACACCACCGGCATTGGCGGCTTTTCCGGGACCAAAAAGGATTTTTTTGTCCAGGAACAAGTTGACCCCTTCCGGAGTGGTGGGCATGTTGGCGCCTTCGGAAACCAGGTAACAACCATTTTTCAACAGGTTCTGGGCATCTTTCTCATTGATCTCATTCTGGGTGGCACAGGGAAATGCGGTCTCTGCTTTGTGATCCCACA
This sequence comes from uncultured bacterium, assembly GCA_965603235.1. Lineage (GTDB taxonomy): Bacteria > Acidobacteriota > Aminicenantia > UBA2199 > UBA2199 > CBFDCH01. The sequence continues at coordinate 2,998 of CBFDCH010000087.1, forward strand.
GAGGATTGTAGTCCCCGTTCGGATCAACTGCCGCGTAAACAGCGTTGGGATACTTTTCAACATATTCTTTGATGCGGCCGCGGCGCACATTTTTGAGATCCATTACATAAGCGAGTTTTTGGCGGTCAATACCTTCTTCATCATAAATATGACCGGCAGAATCTGACAGGGTGACTACTTTTGCTCCCAGATCAAGCAGTTTTTCAGTGGCAAATTGAGCCACATTGCCAGATCCGGAGACAAGCGCGGTTTTTCCCTCAAGGGTTTCGCCGCGAGTGGTCAGCATTTCAGCGGCAAAATAAACAGCCCCGTAACCTGTGGCTTCCGGCCTGATCAGGCTTCCGCCCCATTCAATTCCCTTTCCGGTTAAAACACCGGTGTGCTCGTTGCGCAATCTTTTGTAGTAGCCAAAGAGGAAACCAATTTCTCTGCCGCCCACACCAATATCACCGGCTGGCACATCTGTGTCGGGTCCAATATTCCGGAAAAGTTCTCTCATAAAAGCCTGACAGAATCTCATCACTTCACCGTCAGATTTACCCTTTGGATCAAAATCTGAACCACCCTTACCGCCGCCCATAGGCAGTGTGGTAAGTGAGTTTTTGAAAATTTGTTCAAATCCGAGAAACTTGATAATACCCAGATTGACGGAAGGGTGAAACCGCAGTCCACCTTTGTAGGGACCAATGGCATTGTTAAACTGGACCCTGAATCCTTTGTTTACCTGAACATTACCCCGGTCATCGACCCAGGGAACCCGGAAGAGGAAGGCACGATCCGGTTCAACGATTCTTTCATAGATCCCGGCCTTTACAAATTCCGGATGTCTTTCAACGGTTGGTTCCAGAGATTCCATTACCTCTTCTACTGCTTGATGAAACTCATTCTCTGCAGGATTTTTCTCTTTAACCTTTGCAAATACATCTTTGGTTATTGACATGAATATATCTCCTTAAAATTTATTTTATATGGGACTCCACTCATAGAAAATTTAACTATAATTTTTATCAAAATTATGTTAAAATGTCAATCAATTCCGGGAATATTTGGTGTAGAATGTGTCCACAAAAATTTAATAAATATATTAATCACCGTATCGGCTTGCTGCAACAACTGCAGGACGCTGATCTGATCAATCGATCGGCTGTCCAGCTCTCCAACACACTGCGCCAGGGAGGCAAAATTTTGCTCTTTGGCAATGGCGGTTCCGCCACGCAGGCCTGCCACTTTGCAGCAGAACTGGTCAATCGATTCAAACATGACCGCCAGGGCCTGGCTGCCATTGCCCTGAATACGGATATAGCCGCCTTAACTTCCATTGCCAATGATTCAGACTACAAGTTCATCTTTTCAAGACAGATAGAGGCCCTTGGACGGGCCGGTGATTTTGCCATCGGCCTTTCCACCAGCGGCAGTTCGGCAAATGTGATTGAAGGATTTAAAATGGCCAGGGAGCGGCACATGCTTACCATGTGTCTGTGTGGTGCTAAAACCAAAGCGGTTGAGCCCCTTAAAATAGATAGTCTGATCTCTGTACCATCCACAGACACTCCTGCCATTCAGGAGATACACCTGTTTATTCTCCATTATATGGCGGAGGAAATTGAGCTCCAATTGCTGGAATCCATGCCAGGGAATCCTCCGGGGCAATAGGGACAGCTATGGTTTTAGACTTTAAAGACGTCACCTTTTCCTTCAGGGAAAAGAAAAAAATGAAGACCGTGCGCCGGATACGGCTGGCCGTATTGCTGCTGCTGCTTTTAGCGGGACTTCTGGTTGTTGCCAATTACCTGGATCTGAAAAAGGTGAAGCGGGCTGAATCCTTATTACTGCAGAAGGGTGGTGCAGCGGCGGAAGAGGTTTTAAGCGGAATCGAGTCATCGCTTTTTCACAAACAATCAAAAAGTGAGTTAAAGGGATTACTCTGCTTTTATCAGGGTAGAGTTAATGATGCGCAAACAATTTTTACCTCCATGCCATCCGCAAATACAGTGATTAATTATACCCGGTTTTTACAATCCCTGGCTGATGAGGCACGGTATAAAGAACTGCAAATATATCTAAACTATTTAATAAAGAGAAAGGAAGAGGTGGGACTCCATCTGGCGATTTGTCAGAGCGCGCTCTTTGATAAAAAAGCATCGACAGCCACACTAAGCCGGTTCACTCCGGCAAATGAAGATGAGGCTAAAATTGCCAAACTCCTGCACTCTACCAACCAGATCCTGGGCAAGAACAAAATTGATTGTATTGTAGACACCAATGGTCAGCCGCTTGCCTATTACGACCTGACTCAAAAAAAAACAGTTTCCGTGACCCCGGGTATAACCTTTTCCGAATTTACCGATTCCCTGGCCGGGGGAGTGAAATATTTCAAATTGACCCTTGATGGTTCTCTGCAAAAAAAAGTCCATCAATTATTTGGCAAATACCACGGCTCTTTTTTACTCATGGATTTATCTGATAACAGTATTGTGGTCGCCTATTCAAAACCGCTTGCCGGCAATATAGAGAATGGGGCTTTTTGCCAAATGTATGAGCCGGGATCAACTACCAAGGTGCTGACCCTTCTCTCCTACTTTAATAACTCCAGTCAATCCCTTTTCCCCCTGACCTGTAAAGGCAACATGACCATCAAGTTGAAAAACAGCAATAAAATCTTTTACGATTGGCTCAAACATAACCGAGTCAATAACTATATTGATGCGTTGTCTGTGTCCTGCAATGTGAGTTTTGCCAGGATGGGCCTGCAGATAGGCAGCCAAAAATTGTCTGCCACTTTAAATCAATTCTTTTTTAACAGTCCCGGCTTCAAGGACCTTTTTCTCAATTTTAAAACCGGTAACACCACCACCGGCACCCTGAATGATTGGCAAACGGCCAACCTCTCGGTTGGTTTGGAGGAGATCAAGAGCACCACCTTTCATCTGGCCCTGGTAGCTGCGGCTATCAGTCAAAATGGAACAATATATTCTCCCTACTTAATTAAAAACATAAAAAATGTTTTACGACTGGGATTTTTCAACCATCAGTCCAAAGTCCTGCCGGTCGCCAAGAGCGACAGCACCCATTTTATCAAGCTTAAAGAAGCCATGATCCAGGTGGTGGCTGACCGGCGGGGTACTGGCAGGCGAGGCAAGGTTAAGTTCATGCAAGTGGCGGCCAAAACCGGAACCGCCGGCAGGAAGAGAGATGGATTTGACGCTGTACTTCTTGGATTCTTCCCTGCCCGCAAAGCCCGCTACAGCTTTGCCTTCCGCCTGGAGCGGGGAGGTAAGGCGCAGGTGGAAGGGGCCGTGTTTTTAAAAAATTTCTTAACCACCTGTTTTAAAGACAAGGGTAATTAAATCCACCCCTTCCCTGGAGAGCCATTAACAAAACATTAAACTTCTACCAGGCGGCGCTGTTTTTTCTTATTTGATGGGAGCAGGATTTTTTTTATTTTAGTGGTTTTATTCCCAGAGATGGGAATATTTATGACCGCTGCCGGTGTTAAATAAAACCACGGTCTCTTCGTCTTTAATCCATTTTTGCTGACGCAATTGTATGAATGCCGCAAGGGTGGCTCCCCCTTCCGGGCAGGCAAAAATACCTTGGGTCCTGCCCATCAGGTTGGCCGCTTGCATCATTTTTTCGTCTTCCACGGCAATGGCTGTACCCCGGCTTTCCCTCAACGCCCGCAGAATCAGAAAATCTCCAACCGCCGCCGGCACCCGTAATCCGTCAGCAATGGTTCTGGCTCCCTGCCACATCTGGGCAAATTCATCCTGTTGCTCAAAGGCCTTGACCATGGGAGCACAGCCGTCCGATTGAACGGTAACCATGCGGGGCCTTTTGCTTCCTATCCAGCCCAGCTGTTCCATTTCTTGAAAAGCCTTCCACATGCCGATTAAGCCGGTACCCCCACCAGTGGGGTAGATGATAACATCCGGCAGTGTCCAGTTCATTTGCTCGGCCAGCTCATAGCCCATGGTCTTTTTGCCTTCCAGCCGGTAGGGTTCCTTTAATGTGGAAACATCGAAACGGTTATACTTCTTGACACCTTCGGCTGCTGCTTTGCCGCAGTCGGTAATCAGGCCGTCAATCAGGGTTACTTCCGCTCCCAGGGCCCGGCACTCAGCAATAAAGGGTTTGGGTACATCCTCAGGCATAAAAATATAGGCTTTCATTCCGGCCAGAGATGCATAGGCGCTCATGGCGCCGGCAGCATTGCCAGCCGATGGGATAGACAGCTCTTTTATGCCCAGTTCGTGAGCTTTTGACACGGCCAGGCACAGTCCCCGGGCTTTAAACGACCCGGTGGGATTAAGACCTTCATCCTTGATATAGAGTTGTTTGAAATGCAAATGTCTGCCAAGGTTTTCCGCCAGCATCAGCGGGGTATAACCCTCTCCCAGCTGCAGCTTTGAAGCGGGATTTGTTATGGGGAGCAATTCCTGGTAACGCCATAGAGTTTCCTCCCTGGCAGCGATTACTTCAGGGTTTATCAGATCTTTGGCCTTTTTCAAGTTGTAGCGGGCCAGCAATGGTTTTTGGCATTCAGTACAGAGGTTCCACTTCTCTTCATGGGTATATTCTTTGTGACAATAGCCACACTCAAGGTGGGTTAAAAAGGTCATCCGGGCTCCTA
>CBFDCH010000088.1:0-7597 GCA_965603235.1 uncultured bacterium
GAAAAGATAATGACCCTTGAATACAATATGGTGGGTTCTGACAGTGGTATTGTTCCGCTCAACAAGGGAGTGCCCCACTGCCGTAATTATGGCACATTCCCCAGGGTCATCTATCTTTATTCAGGTAAGAAAAAAACACTGGCCCTCTCCGAGGCTATCAGGAAAATGACCTCACTACCTGCCCAAACCTTGCGCCTGTATAATCGAGGATTGATTCGCCCCGGCTTTTACGCTGACCTGGTGGTGTTCGATTTGCATAAAATCAAAGATACAGCAACATTTGAAAACCCCCACCAATATCCAACGGGCATTCCCTATGTGCTGGTCAATGGAATTGTTGTGGCTTACCAGGGCAAGGTTACCGGGCAAAAACCGGGGAAAGTTATTCGGCAAAAGATACTTAAAAGGAGGAGTCTATGAGTTATACTGTGGATGGAAAAAAACCGCAATATCCGGTTTCAAAGAGTTACAAAAAAAGTCGGATTAAAATCTATGTTGCTTTGGTTGTTATGCTGGTTATTGCAGGCTTTGTGGTCAATAATCATTTGAAAACTCACCAGATCCTCTACCTGGTTAATCATTTTCCCGTTGAGGCCAAAGTGAATATTGCCAGTGTGGGTGATTTTTCAGTGGCAGCCACCACGGTGAAGGAGGTGATTCTGGCTGAAGGACAATATTCACTGACCATGACGGTGGGTGAGGCCTTGGATCATAAGGTTGATGTAGTGTTGAATAACAGTATGATGGAGCGTTTTTCCGGAAGAAGTGCCTTTGTGGTCAATGTTGGCAAGGGTGCGGTACTGGTTTGGGAGGAGGCCACTTATAGCGAAAATCCCGATCCCAATACATATGATCCTCATAAATTGTATGTGGGTGAAGGCTTTATCGCTTTAAAGGATATAGATTATAAATTTAATAATTTTCCAGTCAGCTTAAAAATAAAGGCGGGTCAAAAGGTTAAGAAGAGGCGGGTTGGTGTGGCAGTCGGCACAGCAGGCACACTGGTAACCATGCTGGATATGTCAAAGGTGACAGGGGAAAAAATTATGAGTTTTGCTGAGGCGCATTTACAGGTTCAACCCACCAACGAGGGACTGGTAAAACGATATCTGAATGTGTGCATGAAAAACACGTTGCTCGATCGCGGAATCACCTTTCTGGAAAAACAGTTTAACCATAAGCCGGTCCTGGTGGAATGGCATCGTGGGTATCAGGTCTTGTGCCAATGGCAGGGACAGGTGGAAAACTTGATAAACAAGTATGACGAAAAGTTAAACGCAGACCCGCAAAATTCCAACCTATTGTATTTGAGGGGTCGAATTTCTCCCTCTTTCTCGGAGGCAATCGGTTTTTATGATCGCTCAATAGAGGCCGATGCCAATAACTCTTATCCCTGGTATGCCAAGGGATTCACCCTGGCTTCCCGGCTTGACTATACTGGTGCCAAGGAGGCAGTACTGCGTGCCTGCCAGCTTAAACCTGATTCTGATGATATGCAGCAGTTTTTAGGAGAGTTGCGTTTTGCCCGTCGTGAATATGATGCCCTTGAGAATGAGGCAAAGGATGAACTGAAAGCAAACCCGTTTTCCTTTTCTGCACTGGCCCTCCTTATAAATGTGTATGCAGTGCAGGGAAATAACGAAGGGATAAAGAAGATAAGAGACGATTTTGTGAAACAATTGAAGGAGAAGCTACCCGGCGATCCCTATCAATTGCAAAAACATTTGGATCTAAAAATTGCTTATGTTCAACAGGACTTTGTTAATTACTTAAAAATCGCCCAGTCCCTGCAGGATAATTATGTCAAACACCTGGCGCTTTTTGGCGGTCACCTGGTTCAGGAAAATCTGAAGGAGGCCGAGGCCGGCCTGGAAAAGATTAGTGAGGAGGATGCAGCCTTTAAGTACCTGCTGTTGTGGTTGGGATGGAAGGTGCTGGCTAAAGATGACCAGCAGGCAGGACCCTGGCTGCAAAAGGCAATTGAAAGTTTTTCTCAAGGGTCGGCGGAAAACCGTGCAATTGCAAGGCTGCTTCAGGGGAATTGGCGAAACGTGGTAGCAGATCTGGACAGCATCCCCATGGTATTAAGTAATAAGGCCATTGTTGCCACTGCCCTGGCTGATCGATTCACCCGCAGGCGCAGGCAATTGGTGTCCCGGGCGGAAAATATGAATTTTAGCCTGCAATTTCCTCATTATTTTTTACTAAAGGTGTTGCAGCAGATAAAAAGATAGAAATGGCTTAATTCTGGCTGCTTTTCTTGGATTCTATCACCCACAGGCTCTGACCGGGATAAATTTTGGATCTGCTGGAAAGTGTGTTTATCTGCAATAAAGTCTGCAGGGTCATGCCAAATTTTCTGGCGATGGTGTAGGGTGTGTCCCCTTGTTTTACCGTGTACTGGCTGGCGCCCTCAGGCACTTGTGGTTTAATTGTCAGGCGCTGACCAAGGGTGAGGGAATTTGAGGAGAGGTTGTTGTTCTTCTTGATGGAATCCACCGAAGTATTAAAAGCGCTGGCGATCTGATATAAAGAATCTCCCCGCTTAACGATATAGGTGGTTTTACCCTTTTCCGGTCTGGTTCTAGAGGGGCGGGGGGAATAACTTACCCTCCGGCCACGGGAGGGAATTTTAAGGCGTTGACCGGGGCGGATGAGATAGGAGCGGCGCAGGCGGTTCAGCCGGGTTATGGCTCTAATTGAAGTACGGTAGCGCCTGGCAATACCTGAAACAGTTTCACCCATTCTCACATAATGGATAACATAGGTGGCTTGTGGTGGGATCCATTTGGGCATGGATTCGATCATGGCCAGGGCTTGCTTGCCCAGGCCATCCGGCACCTTTAACATATATTCACCCTCAGGGGTTGATTGATGGCGAAGTTCCGGATTGATGTTGGCCAGCTCTTTCTCAGCCAGTCCCAGGCGGGTTGATAAGGTGGCCAGCCTGATTGGGCGGCTGACATTAACCACCTCGTATTTGAGTGGAGGATCGGGATCGGGTAGTTCAAAGCCATATTTTTGAGGATTCTTTATTATTAAAAGAACGGCCATTATTCGGGGAACAAATCGGGCGGTCTCTCTGGGAAGCATGGTGAAAAGGTCCCAGAAATTATCAAAATAATTTATTTTTTGGGCTCTGATGAGTCGTTGTATCCTAAACTCTCCGCAATTGTATGAGGCCAGGGCTGTGGTCCAATCGCCAAAAAAGGAGTGGAGCTCATTTAGATATTTCACCGCAGCCTGAGTCGCTTTTTCCGGATCCATCCGTTCATCTATCCAGCGGTTGCGCTTCAGACCATAACGGTAGCCTGTGGAGGAGATAAACTGCCACAATCCCAGGGCGCGGGCCCTTGAATATGCCCGGACTTTAAAACCGCTTTCAATCATTGGAATCCAGGCCAGATCTTCAGGAAGTCCTTCTTTTTTCAGTACGCGGCGAATCATTTTTGTATAGTTACCTGAGCGTTTGTAGGCATTTATAAAATATTGTCGTTCTCTTGTCTGTAAACTCTGGATTTCCCTCAGCACATATTTATTTTCCGCCAGTGGGATGGTTTGGTGGTTATTACCCACAGTGATCAGATGCGATGCATATATTTCCTGGATTCTTCTGGTAATCAGCAGGCGCAGATCATTTTTTTCTTGAAAAACTGGTGAATCCTGAGTCACCTTTAACTTGAGTATCTGGGAATAGGCTTCATCCAAAGCGGCCAGGGCTGTATCAACATCAGCTTTTTCCCAGGCATCCTGGGCGTCCTGATAGGCCTCCAGGGCACCTTCCAGGATCTCTGCCGGTTTGGTAGGTTGCTGTTGCTGATTTCCATTCACCTCTGTTTTGGTTTGTTCTGCAGGCGGGTCTGTGGTCGGTTCCTGGTTAGCGGTTTTATTAGTATTGTCATGGGGAGTGGTTTGTGGGCTTGGTTTTTTTATTTGCGAACAGTGGTTAAAAAAAATAAATAGACATAAACATACGATTATAAGAGTGACATTTCTTGTTTCTATTTTCATTGGTTGTCTTTGTAAAATATGGTTATAACACGACATTCGCCTCTAGTCAAACGGTGGCGGAAACAAATAACAAAATAATTAACTGGCGGAGAGAGTATTTGAGGCAAAACAATTACCATTTTAAAACGTATCTATATGAAATCATAAATTTAAATTGGAGAATTTTTTATGGGGAATAAAACCGGAAAAAAATCAAAAAAGAAAATAATCTGGATTATTGCAGGATCCGTAGTCATGCTGCTTATCCTGAAAACTGTTTTTAGTGGAAAGAAAGAAACGATTGTTGAGGTACAGACGGAGCTGGTGGCGCAGCGTAATATTACCCAGGTGGTTTCTGCAACAGGAAAGATCAACCCTGTCTATCAGGTAGTAATAACCCCGGAGGTTACGGGAGAGATTGTTGCGTTGCCGGTAAAAGAGGGAGACGTGGTAAAAAAAGGTCAAATACTGATTAAAATTAAACCGGACACTTATGCTGCCCAGCGGGACAGGGCCCGGGCCCAATTGGAATCAGCTAAATCAACCTTAAAGGTCAGGGAGGCACAGCATCAATACAGCAAAAGTGAGTTCAAGCGCAAAAAAGAATTGTATGAAAAATCTTTGATCGCCAAACAGGAAATGGACCAGGTGAAATCTGAACTCGATTCGCAGTCGGGCCTGTTTGATTCCCAACGGTCCATTGTCCTGCAAACCGAAGCTACTTTAAAAGAGGCGATTGAAAGTTTGAACAAAACCTCTATTAATTCACCCATGGATGGAACCATCAGCAAGTTGAATGTTGAACTGGGCGAAAGGGTCCTGGGAAGTGGTTTCAGCCAGGGTACTGATATCATGACCGTGGCTGACCTTGGTAAGATGGAAGCCAATGTTGAAGTGGATGAGAATGATGTGGTACTGGTTTCAATAGGAGATATTGCCACGGTTGAGCTGGATGCGGTTAAAAATAAAAAATTTACCGGACAGGTTGCCCAAATTGGCAACAGCGCCAAAACCAGTGGTCGGGGAACTCAGGAGGAGGTGGTGAATTTTGAGGTGAAAATTGCCCTGCGGGAATTTGATGAGCGGATTCGACCCGGCATGTCCTGCAATGCGGATATTGAGACCGATACAAAAAACAATGTGCTGGCCGTACCTATCCAGAGTGTAACTGCCAGAACCCCTGAACAGGAGGCGGATGTTGAGGAAGAGAACCGCAATGGAGTCAATTTTGGCACCAAAAAACGGAAAACCAGGCAAAAACTGCAGGAGATGGTTTTCGTGGTGAAGAATAATGAGGCGTTAATCAAGAATGTCACAATTGGCATCAGCGATGATACATTTTTGGAGATAAAAAAAGGCCTGAAGGAGGGTGAGGTTGTTGTCTCCGGTCCTTACCGGGCCATTTCCCGGCAGTTGAAAGATAAAATAAAAGTAGTGGTAAAAAACCGCGATGAAAAAGGCAAGGAAAATTAAACCAGGAATTAAGCATGAACATTATTAATCTTGAGGGGATTTCCAAAATTTATCAGGTGGGTTCAGAAGAGGTACGAGCTCTGGATGGCATTTCTCTGCAAATTGATAAAAACGAATATGTGGCTATTATGGGACCCTCGGGTTCGGGAAAATCCACCCTGATGAATATCCTGGGATGTCTGGATACGCCAACAGAAGGTCTCTATGAATTTAAGGGATACAATGTCAGTGATATGAATGATAACCAGCTGGCGGAAATCAGAAACCGGGAGATTGGTTTTGTATTCCAGACCTTTAATTTGCTGCCCCGCTCCAATGCTTTTCACAATGTGGAGTTGCCGCTCATATACTCGGGGATCCCGTCTTTTAAAAGAAAGGGGATGGCCCAGGAGGCACTGAACAGTGTGGGACTCGAGGATCGGGTAAATCACAAGCCCAGTGAATTGTCCGGTGGACAGAGGCAACGGGTAGCCATAGCCCGGGCACTGGTTACCAAACCGGCAATTATTCTGGCTGATGAACCGACCGGCAACCTGGATTCCAAAACCGGTGAAGACATCATGGTCCTGGTTGAAAATATATATCAGCAGGGAAATACCATCATTTTAGTAACCCATGAAGAGTATATTGCCCATCATGCCAAACGTATCATCCGTTTGAAGGACGGTCAGGTTGAGAAGGATGAAAAGAAAATTGGACAATAATGGGAAAATACATTTATGAACTGAAGGAGGGTCTGCTGATTGCCCTGAATGCGATCCGTTCCAATAAAGCACGGGCAATTCTGACCACTCTGGGAATTATTATTGGTGTCTGTTCAGTGGCCCTTATGTCCACAGCCATTAATGGGATTGACCGAGCCTTTGAGAGTGGGATCAGTTCCCTGGGCGCGGACAACCTTTACATCGATAAGTGGGCCTGGTTTTCAAATACAGAGTTTTGGAAATTACGTAACCGAAAAAATCTAAATTTATCCCATTTTGAGAAATATAAAAGTATGGCCCGGAAACCCCTGGCTATTGCCCCGACACTTTGGACCGTACGTAAGATTCAATATGGAGACAACTATGTGGAGGGCACGCTGATTACCGGCACGACTGCTGATTACTTAAAAACAACCAATTTTGAATTCAACAAGGGGCGTTTTTTTACCATGGTGGAGAGTAATAGCTCACGTGATGTGGCTGTGCTGGGCAGTGAGATAGCCAAACATCTATTTGGGCTTGGCAATCCAATAAACCAGCAGATAAAAATTGCAGGTTTTAAATTTAAGGTAGTGGGGATTCTTGAAAAACAGGGAAGCAACTTACTGGGTAATTTTAATCCCGACAATCAGGTGTATATGCCTATAGGCGCTGTTTTCAAACATTTTGAAAGATCCTCTGGAAGGAGCGTGGCTATTGTGGTGCGGGCTCCTGATACGGCTAAAATCAATGAAACCAAGGAGGAAGCCATAGGCTTGATGAGGCGGGTACGCGGCTTGATGTATAATGAGGAGAATGATTTTTCCATAAATCAACAGGAAGGGCTCACCAGGAATTACAATCAGGTGGTTGGCGTCATCAAGATTGCCGGTCTGTTCATCACCGGTTTGTCCCTGCTGGTGGGTGCTATCGGGATAATGAATATTATGTTTGTATCAGTAAAAGAACGGACCAAAGAAATCGGGATTCGCAAAGCCATTGGTGCCAAAAAGCGGACCATTCTGGCCCAGTTTATTACAGAATCCTCGGTTATTTGTTTGATCGGGGGCCTGATTGGACTATTTCTGGCAATACTGCTCAGCATGTTAATCAATAAATTTCTTCCCACCAGTGTACAATTCAGTACAGTGATACTGGCATTGGTAATTTCAGTGTTAACCGGGGTGCTTTCCGGCCTGGCGCCGGCATATACAGCTGCCAAAATGGACCCGGTTGAGGCGTTGAGGTATGAGTGATGAGGTTCTGGGAAATTATTAAAGTTGCCCTGTCATCACTACGGGCTAATAAATTAAGATCATCTTTAACTGTTCTTGGCATAGTAATCGGGATATTTTCAATTATCTCCATCAGTACTATTATAACCATGCTGCAAAATTCTATTGACGAGGGACTCTCCATGCTGGGAAAAAATACCTTTCAAATCCAGAAAT
>CBFDCH010000089.1:0-7574 GCA_965603235.1 uncultured bacterium
CGACACGCTTTGAGGATACGTCCCAGTTTTTCCTCACTATTGGAATATACCCTGGCAGTATCAAAAAAATTAATTCCCTGATCCACCGCGGCCTGAACCACTTTGTCTGATTCTTGATGGTCCAGCCTTTGAATCGGTATGGCGCCGAAACCAATCCGTTTTACCTTCATGTCAGTTCTACCCAGTAACCTATCCATAATTGTTTACCTCCGAAGAAAGCTCAATTATATCATGAAATTCCTGCTTGCCCCACACACATATCTATCGGGAGAGCCATGAAGATGAAGCAGAGCCTTGATCTTGAATCGAAATTGGATTACACTACAACTGGTAGAGTGAGTATGACGCATCGGGCGAATTATCAATTGTATGGAGCAGGATATTGGCTGTTTATCCCAAAATAAAAGGTTACGATATCAAAAAAAAATTAGGTGAGGGTGGGATGGCCAGCGTATTCCTGGGCATACAAAAAAAGCCGGAACGAATGGTTGCCTTAAAGGTATATGTTCCCAATGTTTTTGGCGATCAGGGATATGCCCGCCGTTTTCTGAAAGAGGGGCGTATCCTCTCCAGGTTTCACCATCCCAATATCGTTACGGTTTACGATGTGGGCCATGCCGGCCATTTTAAATATATTGCCATGGAATACTTACAGAGGAGTCTGAAAACACGTATCCAGAGGGAGGGCCGCATATCCCCCCAAGAGGCTGTTCATATTGTCTTGAGAATTGCCAATGCCCTTTTTTATATCCATAAAAAGGGGGAGATCCACCGGGATATTAAGCCCGAAAATATCATGTTCAGATCTGATGACACTCCGGTCTTGCTTGATTTCGGCATTGTTAAAACCGTTGGAGCTGAGGCCAAACTTACCAGAACCGGAGTCTCCATTGGCACTCCTCAATACATGAGCCCTGAACAATGCGCCGGGAGCCGTGTGGATGGCAGAACCGACTTTTATTCCCTGGGTGTGGTCTTTTTTGAGATGTTGACCGGTAAAGTACCGTACACCGGTCGTGATACTCGGGGAATTGTCCTGAAACATTTACGATCTCCTTTACCACAACTCCCCTTTGGATTAAAAAAGTATCAGGTTTTAATCGAACGCCTGCTGGTCAAGAAAAAGAGCGACCGGCTTCGTTCACAGCGGGAATTGAACACTCTGGCCAAGGAATTGCTCAAGGATTTATCCGGCACCCCTCGAAAAAAGGAGAAGAGAACCGGCAAAAGGGGACGCAAATCACCGGCCGAACAAAAAACCATGATCTCCAGGCGCCCCAATACCACAACGTCCCGGCAGATACAAAAACCGGCAAAAAGAAGGATTTCCTCTGTAAAAAGGAGAAAAAAAAGATCATCGAAAAGGGTATGGAAAACAGCTTTGTTGCTGACTGGACTTATTCTTGCCTTGTTGTCTCTCTATCTCTTTGTCATAAAGGGGTACACAGTCAGAGAGGTTTTTCTCCTGGTAAAAAATGGCGTACAAAAAATTTTGTTTTTACTCCCAACGTCGTCACAATAGCCTCCTTTTTTAATTGACAGAAGAATGGCTTTGATTTACCATTTATCTTTCCCTAGGAGGTAGTTATGAGCAAATCGATCATACTCTATGCAACCCTTGGTAAAATGAATTTTATTGAACGTTTTATGATTAAGAAGACGGCGAAAGTTACAGAAAGTATAAACACTCTAAATGAAGATGCGATAAAGGAATTTGCCAATTCTCTGAACCAAGCCACCCTGTGATATGAATAGGGATTGTTTTGATGTCCTGATCATTGGTGGGGGCATTATGGGGTGTTCTTGCGCCTTTCATCTGATCCGGAAAGATCCCACCTTAAAAATTGCAGTTTTTGAAATGGATCCCACCTATACCCACTCCTCCACTACCCTCTCCCTGGCCAATGTTCGTGTTCAATTCAGTCTGGAAGAGAACATAAAAATTTCTTGTTATACGTTGAAAGTCCTGAAGGATTTTCATAAAAAGATGGCTGTGGATGGCAGCGATTCCAGGGTTTTTTTCAGACAGGAAGGCAATCTTTTCATGGTCGAAAAATCGCATAAAGAGCAAATGAAAAAGGTTCTTGAACGTCAACTGAAGTTGGGTGGCGAGGTTGAATGGTGGCCCCCAACTAGGATAAGAGAAGAATTCCCTGAATTTAACGTCTCACGCTTTGCTGGTGGAACCTTTGGAATCAGGGATGGACACCTGGATGCTTATGCCTTTTTGAAGGCTTATAGAAATAAAGCCAAATCACTTGGCGTAACCTTTAGGACAGCCGAAGTATCAAGGGTGTTAACATCCCCGACTGCAGCAACTGGAATTCAGTTGAGGTGTGGTACAAGTCTCTATGGAAAATATGTGCTCAATTGTGCCGGCGCCTGGGCTGCCCATATTGCCCAAACGGCCGGTATAGAGTTACCGGTTCTCCCGGTCAGACGACAGGTTTTTGTCGCAGCAGTTAAACAAAATCGAATATCCCCTCTCCCTCTTACCAATTTGCCATCGGGCCTTTACTTCCGCAGTGAAGGGACTGGCCAGATTCTGGTTGGAAAATCAATGGAGGATGATAGCACTGGTTTTGATTTTAGTGTGGATGAAATCCGTTTTAACCAACAATTATGGCCCGAACTGGTACAATTTGTACCCACCTTTGACCGATTGAAATTGCTGCGTGGCTGGAGCGGGTTATATGCGGAGAATTCCTTTGATGGAAATGCATTGCTGGGCGAGTGGCCTGGGCTTGAGGGGTTTTTCCTGGTGAATGGTTTCTCAGGACACGGTATGCAGCAGGCGCCAGCTATTGGCCGTTATATCAGTGAAATATTATTACATAAATCCCCCTGCCTTGACCTTTCAATTTTCTCCCCAAAGCGGTTGTTCACCCAACAACCAATAATTGAGGATCATTTAATTTAGTCAATCACAATTGGTTATACTCAGGAGAATACATAAACCGGATGGGTGTCTACGGTATTCAGTACATATTGGTATAATTGAGATATGTGTTGAATGTTGTCTGCCAGGATAACGGTGTCCACTTTTCCAACCATACTCTCCAACGGCAGGATGGAGTAATGCCCGGATAGTTTGGATCCGGCATTGTCAAAAGGATTTCTAATGATAGTAATTCCTAGATCAGCTTGCTTGGAAAGGACTTGTAAGGCCCTTTTTAATGCCGGTGCCCGCCCCAGCAATGCGATATGCGAGAGAGTACGGGCCTGGTCAAGCTTGTGTCGTTTTTGCACCTGGCCCAGGGTTTTAATTCGCGGGAAATAAACTGGAAATAGATGATTCCAGACGGTCCCGGGCCTTACATCTTTTTTTGCTGCTGGTAGGGGACACCGGCAGCGGGCTAATATTTTTCCACAAACGGAAATTTTTGAAAATTTCTGAATATCCCCTTGAGCTTGTTTACTAAGCCTCTCTCTCAATTGTTTGTCTGTAAAAACTCTCTTTAAAATCCGCTGCAGGTGTTCCAGGCTGGGTTCAGACCATTTGGCACCGTAAAACCCGGGAAATTTGAGGTAATGCTTTTCCTGCACATGTTGTAGTTGATAATCAATCAATAGGGCATTATGTTCATCCAGATAATCTGTTTGACCCCCCCAATTGGTGGTTATGACGGGTACATTCATCATCATGGCATCCATTATGGCCCGGCCGATTCCTTCTCCCCGGCTTGGGAGCAGGAAACAGTCGCAGGCCCGGTAGACGCCCAATAATTCTTCACGAGATAAAATTTTGTTGATTACCTTGATTTCAGCATGTGGATCAGGCAGGCGATATTCATGTTCCAGTTCTTTCAGGTCGGTTTTGCTCTTCACTATCAGGCAGACTTTATCCTGGCTGGAGAAAGTATTACAATAAGCTTTTAAAAGGATGTCAAGACCCTTTCGCTCTCTCACCTTGTAATCAAACAGAGTTAAAAATTTAAAAGCTTTTTTACTCTCGAGACGGAATGGTGGAATTGAAGCGGGATTTGTCAGCTCCACCGGACTGGGTATAATAAAGATTCTGCTCTTGTCTACTCCGGACCGTGCGAAAATTTGCCGGTTAAAAGTGTTGGGGACCCACACCTCATCCATTTGGTTAAAATGGTGCACCCAGCACAGAGGAATTTGTGACACCTCCAGCATGGTGCGCACCATTGAATACATTCCTGATTTGAGTTGATAATTGTTGTGTCGATAGGTATGGTAGACAATGGGGTGAAGGGGATCTATGGTTGACAGTTGACGAAATCGGCAGGCGTTTTTTTTCCTGGGGCTGCCAACCACAACCACATCTACCTGCAGGTCTTCAAGGCCCCTCACCATTACCCGGGCTTCATCAGAATATCCGGAGAGGGATTCAATATTTTGACAATACCATTGTAGTTTCAAGTGCCGATACATCTTTTATCTAAAAATACTCTCTTTTTTGTTATAGTGTAGCATATATGGTCAGCGAGATGCTAGGAAGGCCGGGCTGTTTATATTATAATTAAGGGGCTGAAGGAGGAGCCTCAAGGAGTGAAAACGGATGCAGCTGATGATCAGGAATGGGTAAATTCGATTTATTCACGTCAATACTATCTTAATGAATGTGATGGCTTCCTGCAATTTGGTAACAGTAAGGGTAAGGTCCTGGGTAAAAGACTAAAAAAAATAAGGGATATGATCCAGATCAAGCCGGCCATGAAAATATTGGATGTGGGGTGCGGTCGCGGAGAATTGGTTTTACACTGTGCCCGGAGCAGGGCATACGCCTGGGGAATAGACCTCTCTGCTCATGCCATTGCCATCTGCAACCAAACACTCTCTTTTTGGCAGAAGGATGATGCTGCCATCAAAACGTTTGCTCAATTTCAACAATGTGATGCTGTAGCACTCTCCCATGAATCCCAATTTTTTGATTGTATTTTGTTAACTGATTTTGTTGAGCATGTTCCTCCTGATCGCCTCTCTTTAATTTTCAGGGAGCTGCGCAGATGCCTCCGAAAAGGTGGAAAACTCATTATTCATACTTCACCGAATAGATTTTACCTTCCGTTTATGGGCAGAATTCTGGCTCTATTGTCCAGGATTCTACATATTTTTCCGGTTCGGGGATATGAGCCCCAGAAGATTTTGCCGTGGAATGTTCGTTCACTCCTTCCCAGAGGATTGCAGCGGGACATCCATTTGAATGAACAGAGTTCCTTTGTGTTGCGCCGCTTATTGAAAAAGAACGGCTTTTCCTCAATAAAGATTTGTTTTGACCTAAACCCTCATTATATTGATTGTTTTTTCACTGACCGCCGGGCATTCCAGTTGGTTAATCATCTGAAAAAAGTATTGCCGCTATATCATCTGTTTTATGCTGACTTGTTTTGTGTTGCGTCTTGATGGATTAAGGCGTTAATTTTTCCACACAGCATTCCTGGCAGATTGGCAAATAGTTTTTTTTGCGGAATTGGTTTAAGAATCCCTGGTGCAGGGGATTGCCCCAAATCCGGGATAATGACTGCTCCCTGAGATTGCCGATTGATAGATTGGTGAGCATGGGGCAGTTTAGGATGTTGCCTTCAGGTGTAATAACCATACTCTGATCGATAAATGCACAGCTGTTTGCCCGGGGATTCTCTGTCAGAATGGTTTCAATTTGAAGTTTGATTCCGGTTTTCTGCGCCCAGGAGGCGGATGTGGTAAGGGTGTGGCTGATTTTGGCCAACTCAGCGGGTTGAGGTTTCAAATCCGGGCAAACCGCATAACTGTGGAGTCGCACAACCTCAGAGGAAAAAATCTGATTGGTTGTGTCACGGATTGCCGGGCTTACCACAGATATTAATTGGAATCTAATGGCATTTACATCCAGGCGTTGGGCAATGGACAATAACGAGGGTATCGAGGTTTGGTTTAGCCGGGAGATTGTGCTGTAGATTTTGATTTTGGAATTTTCCAACCCTCTTTCTTTTTTTGCCTTCCCAGGTAAAGGATATTTTCAACCACTCTTGAGAGGACACCATGATTCCCCCTGATATTGTCATGAATTTGATCGGGTCCATCAATGGACACAATTAATGTGTGAAGCCCGGCTTCTACCAATTTATGACTCATTCGTGGAGTGAGTAGGGTGCCGTTTGTAACTATAGCCGATCTCATGCCTAAATCGCAGCTATTCTGAATATGTTCAAAAATACCGGGGAAGAGCAGCGGTTCTCCCCCTACAAAGGTAATCTGTTGGATCCCTGCTTGCGCCAATCTTTTTTGAATGTTGAAAAGGTCCTGCTTTGTGAGTGGCGCTGATGTTAATCGTTGTTCTGAGAATTCCTTTTTCCAGATATTGCAGGTTTTGCATGAGAGATTGCAATTGTAACCAAGTTCGAATACGCATCGGCGCGGCAATCTAATCTGCATCTCCTTCATTGTAGAACCAATCGAGGCGTGGTGCAACCATTGGGGAAAATATGGCCTGGCAGCGGAGTAAATGTAAGATGCTGATGAAATTTTTCATAAAAAATTATAATTTACTTGAAAAATTTTTGCTATTTTTCTAAAATTTGTATATGATAAAATACAACAATGGATTTCTCATTATCTGCGGATAAAAGAGAGGAGGTAAATTCATGGGTAAAGTACTGGCAATTTTATTAGGTCTAGTTGCAATGGCAGGTGGTGTATATTTGGTGGCCGCCGTATGGTGGGTCCAGTTTAAGACAGTTGTTTTTGGTTTTATTCCACCCATTCTCTTTTTTGGCGGTTTGATCGCTTTTATTGCAGGTCTAAGCAGTCTTAAAGATTCCTCAAAAGCAGCAGAGATTGAGGAAGAGAAAGAACAAAAGGAAGAATAACCAATATGAACCTGGTGTTTTGATGCATCAAGATTGGAATAATCTTTAGGATTATCCTTACACAAGAGGACAAATCGAGATTTTATCTGCTATCCTCTTTTTTAGATTGGGTGAATGATTGAAGTTACCGCAGATATTTCCATAAATGAGAGTGAAATAGAAGAGAAGTTTATCCATGCCTCTGGTCCAGGAGGTCAAAACATAAATAAGGTTGCCTCAGCGGTTCAGTTGAGGTTCTCAATAATACGCTGTGATAGTATACCTGAAGAGGTAAAAAAACGGTTGTTAAGGCAGGCCGGAAAACACGTGAGTAAAGACGGAATCCTGATTATAACCGCCCGGCGGTACCGGACTCAGGAAGCCAATCGACGAGATGCTATGGAGCGGCTAATTACTCTAATCAAGCGAGCTGCGGTTACTCCCAAAAAAAGGATTAAAACCGCACCCAGTAAGGCCTCAAAATTACAGCGATTGGCAGAGAAACGTTATAGGAGCGAAAAAAAAAAAGGTCGTCAAACCGTTAAATATCTTGATGACAATTAAAGGAGCGGATTTATTTTGCAGTTCTGAGAAACTCGCCCGCTTCCTCAATTTGAGATTGCTGATAAAAAGAGTATCCGGTCCCAGAGGGGATCAATCTGCCCATGGTTACATTCTCTTTTATACCCTTCAGGTGGTCATCCTTTCCAGCTATTGCCGCTTCAGTAAGGACCCTTGTGGTTTCCTGGACAGCCGCTGCAGATATGAAACTGTCGTAAG
>CBFDCH010000090.1:0-7570 GCA_965603235.1 uncultured bacterium
CACCCTCCCGAAAGCTGGAAATACTTTCCTATACTTGCTTATCCGTACCCAGATGATTGATCGTTGGCCCATGTGGAAAATGCCGTTGGCACAGGAAATATATTCATGAATCCGGCGCTCCAGCACCGACTCAAAATCCTTCTGGAAATTGCGACCGGCGATGTCGACAACTATCCCCAGGGGATAAGCTTCCCCCTCTTCCATCTGGTCGACTTCAGGCCCGATTACTTCAATCTTGCCATCCTCGACCTCATCCAGGGATTTCATGCGTAACAATTCGAATCCGTCGGTAAATTTGCCGCCAAACTGTACATACATATCCTCTTTACGCACCCGCTCCCCTTCGAAGCCGGCACCAAAGAGGACCGGTATGGGAACCTCTTCCAGCTTGATGGTTAATCCTCTTAATTCAACCGCCCGGCTCACAATTTCGTCGAGCCTGATATCTGAGATGACGTGTTCCCAGGTACAGATTCCTGTTGGTAAAATTTGCGGGATGTTTACATCGGATATTACCGGGAAGCCAAAGTTTATGGCTCCGGCAGCGGTGGCATACTTTTCATCCGTAATCAATTGACCCTCATCAACACCCTCGTCCGCACTCAAAGCTATTACAAATGCATGGACCCGCTCCTTGTTGTAGAGGAGGATTTGCCTGGCTGCCTTTGTGTCTCCAGGCTCAATGCCGCCAAAGGTCATGGCTGCACGGGCGGCAAAATTCAGAGAGTGTACGGCAGCGGTAATTTCCTTGCCATAGGGAACCAGGAAGGTGTCCCAGGTCATTTCGATGCCTTCCTCATGCAGTTGCTCGGCTACCGATTTTCCATTGGTATGGCCAGCCATAAAAACTAGTATATTCCGCTCCTGCAGGCCTCGTACTATTTTTACAGCATCATGGTTTTTCGGGGTATTACCGACGATGGCCGCAAAACCGGGCATGCGACCGTCTACCAGTTTTATACCCTGCATGCGCAGAGTATTATCGCTGGTAAATCCCAGCCATATATCATCCTGAGGATCAGGATTGTCAAGGTATTTCAGGGCTTCAATGGTCTCTTCGGCAATCAGGGTAGCCACTCCGGCATCGAGGGTGTGCCCCAGGTAGGGCAGCCATAAATTGGTAGAGGGGAGGGGGGGGAGTAACTTACGTGCTTCCTGCAGGGATTCAACAAGATCTGCCAGTTTTTTTACTTTTTGACCCAGGAACATATACATAATAGGGAGAAAATAGGCGGTATTTGGATAGGAAACAGCTGTTTCCATGCCGCTGTTTTCAATGGCCTGCTGCAGGGAAGCTTCGGCTTTTTCCACCAATTGATGAGCGCCCCTGATGGCTGCAGTGGCAATTATTTTAGACATACATTTCTCCTTTTTCAGGCATTTTTGGTCGACTCAAACTGAATATTTGAAACTTTGTTCATATAATAACGGTTTTAATTGCAGGTTTTTCCGTTTCTTGTCAATATGATGCAGCATGTTGCGGGCTGCCTCAACCGGATTCTCCTCAAAGGCCCATTTGCCTCCGGTCTCCTGCTCGATCTCCCCGGTGAGGTAATTGAGGAGCTCCGGGCTGCCCATAACCGGAAGCGGGCGGCCCAACACCGTATAAATACCGGAGGCAACAAAGTAGAAACCTATGGCAACCGCTTTTTCGGACATCCATTCAGGAGCTGCTCCAGCGGCCGGTAAATCAGAGAGGTCCTCTCCCAATCCGCCTTCTGCAATAATATTTGTCATGATTTTCAGGATGCGGCTGTTATCCACGCACGATCCCAGATGTAAAACCGGGGGAATACCAACGGCCTGGCAAATTTCCTGAAGTCCTTTGCCAGCTTCCGTAAAGGCGGTCTCTGGTTTTAACAAACCATGCTTGGCACAGGAAATAGCGTTACAGCCGGTGGTTACCACCAGGGTGTCATTTTTTATCAATTCCCTTACCAGCTTGGTGTGCCCCTCTTCGTACTCGACATTCGGATTTGAGCAGCCGATTACACCAGCCACTCCCCGGAGGCGGCCGGAGATGATAGCGTCGTTTAATGGCCGGTAGGTGGAGCGGTAGTGTCCACCGAGGAATTTGAAAATCGATTCGGCAGTAAAACCGGCAACCAGGCCTTCTGTCTCCTGGGGGATTTGTACACGATCCTTGTTGCGCTTGGGAAAATTGTTTATTGCTTCATCCAGTATCTGTTTGGCAATGCTGACGGCATCGTTTTCCTTGAAGTTTATATGGGTAAATCCGGGCAACCGGGCTTTTTCAGAAGTGGATACCAATTTGGTATGGAAGCAGCGAGCAACGGATTCCAGTCCGGGCATCACACACTGCACGTCCACCAGCATGAGGTCAACAGCACCGGTCATAAGTGCCAGTTCCTGCTGCAAAAAGTTACCGGCCAGAGGTATTCCGTGCCTCATCAGAATTTCATTGGCAGTACAGCAGATGCCGCCAATATTAATCCCCTTGGCCCCTTTATTTTGAGCCCTGGACACCAGTTCCGGATCCTGTGAAACCACGGCGATGACGTCAGACAGGGTGGGTTCGTGGCCGTGGACCAGTACATTTACCCAATCTTCCTTGAGTACACCAAGGTTGGCTGAGGACTGCAAGGGTTTGGGAGTACCGAATAGGATGTCGGACAGTTCCGAGGCAATCATTGACCCGCCCCAACCATCAGCAAGAGCCACCCTTAAACCCTGCTTTATAATATTGCGAAAATCGGAATCCACGCCTATGTGGGTGCGGTGCAGCATCTCAACAATTTCCCGATCAATAGCTCTGGGGATGATACCATACTTGCGCCAGCGTTCCACCCTGGCCGGCGGAGCTGATAGGGCCATTCTGACTTCTCCCCAGGGCTGTCCAAATTCCTGGAGTGTTGCCTGAGAAAGGTTTTCAGCCAATTTCCGGGTAGTGGCGTCCTGGGTGTTTACCTGGTAAAAGTCGGCCAGGCGGCTTAATTTTTGAGTGTCCTTTACCTGATAACCACTCTCTGTTTCCTGGGATGCATAATGGAGGGTTTGGGCAATGGCACGGCCATGATCTGAGTGTGCCGCAGCACCGGCCGCAATCATCCGGGCCAGGTTCCTGGCAGCCAGTGCGTCCACACCAACACCACAAACGCCGGTTTGCGGCCCCTTGCCATTGGGATTGATGCGGCAGGGTCCCATGCTGCAGATGTGACAACAAACTCCCATACTGCCGAATTTGCATTGAGGCTGCATGTTCTCATATCGATCCCAGACGGTTTCTATTTTTTCCTCGGTCGCCTTTTGAATCATTTGTTGTGATGCTTTGTCCGCGAATGGAAGCTCTTTTGCCATATTTACCTCCAGCTTTTAAAAACCTTTTTTAGTTGTTTTATAGTTTCCCCTTCCAGGGTGAGCAGGGAGGAATGTCCCATGTTTTTTTCCTTGATTTGTTTGTCGTAAGGCAGGAATCCAACAAGATTGAAACCCTGCAAATGTGTATTGAGATAGTCCTCTTCTTTCTTTCCCTGAACCTTATTGGCAATCACGGCAAGTTTTGCGATACCCATGCTCCTGGCCAGCTGCTGAATTCTACCGGCAGTATCAATGCTGGTCTGACCTGCTTCCACAATCATGACCATCAAATCAACTCCAGATGCGGTTCCTCGTCCCAGGTGTTCGATGCCTGCTTCCATGTCCAGAATCACAACTTCCTCTCGTTGCAGGACCAGGTGGGCCAGCAATTGTTTTAAAAAACTGTTTTCAGGGCAGGCACAGCCTCGGCCAGCCAGGTTTATGGTGCCCATCACCATTAATTTCAGCCCCTGTATGTCCAGGCTGTATTCAGCAGGAATATCATCCACTCTGGGATTCATCTGGAAGATGGGGGAGGGTTGCCCCGGCGTGGTGCCGGTCCGCTGAGCAATTAATTCTTTTAGTTCAGATATGGGAGTAATCACACGTTTCGAAGGCAGGGCCAGCAGGGATGCCAGATTCATGTCCGGATCAGCGTCGATCAATATCACTTTATTGCCCTGGTCTTTGAAGATTTTTGCCAGCAATACGGCAATGGTAGATTTACCAACACCGCCTTTACCAGTAACTGCAATTTTCATTGTTTTTATTTTCGCTTATGATCCAAATTTGGAAAAAATCCAAACATAAAGGTTAAGTTTGATTTTACTTTAATTTTAAATTTTGTCAAGAAATTAGGACTATGTTCCCACCTCAACGTTCAGGAAGAAAGGAGTGGTTCCCTGTTCTGAAAACCAGGTGATTAATTCCCGCTTCAGGTCAAATAAGATTTTATACCGGCCCGGTTTATCCGGTGCCTTAATGGTGGTGGTGAATTCAATCTCTGTGCCAATGAGGATGTTTTTAGGAATGGCAAAATCACCGAAGCCTTCGTCCAGCATGTTTCCATCGGCATCCATAAGTTTCAAGCCCACAGCGATGCGGTGGCTCATGCCGGAAACAAACCAGTTAAACGTGCTCTGGTTTTTCAAATATACTGTAATCGGGATATCACTGCCTGGCAGGACTGCATCCCCCTCTCTCTTTATTTGAATCTCTGCCCCATATTTAAATTCAGGAATGTCACCACTGATTTCCTCACCCTGTATGGCCTGGTTGCCTGGTTTTATAAAAACCAGGTTGATAGAGGTGAAAATCGTACGGAAAAACCGGAGGAAGATATGGGGCCTTTGGCATGCCTCTTCAGGCAGTTTTATCATCTGCTGGAGATATTCTTTTTCGATACGGGTGTCAATGTCTTCTGAATGGAGGGTGAAGCCGCTGTGGGCAAACATAGAGAGCAACTGGCTGAGAGAAAAAATCCGGGCGCCCGGAATAATGCCTCCCAGTCGGTTCAATTTTAACTCTGTGGTAATCACGGCACAGCCTCCGGGCTTGAGTACGCGGTACATCTCATCAACCGATTTCTGCATACTTTTTAAGGAGCCAAAGTGCTCCAAGGAGGAGATACAAAAGATAAAATCAAAGATGTTGTGTGTGAACTCCAGGTTCAGGGCATCCATCTGTTTTAATTCGATTTTATGCGGATCATACGGAAAAGGGGCGTATTTTTCAGTTGAGTCCACTGTGTCGGTGTCATCCTCGCCGCCAAAAAATGAACTCTCATACAGGTCGATGCCAATGATTTTTTTGATCCTGTGGGTCAGAAAATAGAGCAGGGGTTCATGACCCGCTCCTACGGACAGCGCCAGGGTCTGGGGTGTTAAATATTTGAGTCTGCGCAGGGAAAAGAGGATCTGGTTGTACTCCCACAATTTGCGGTGAAAGTTGGGTTTATCTATGCACCAATAGTGTTCGCCCAGATCGCGGGAGGAGGTAGCCCATGGCAGGTGAGATACATCGGCAATGTGGGGGATTTTATTCAGGGAAATGATCTCCTGCTTGCGGTCGCCTTCAACGGTTTCATGGGAAACGATGGGATACAATATTTTGTCAAATGGGGCCAGCAGGGTGTTGTAAAATTTATTGGAGAGGCGGATGTAATTGAGCCTCTTTTTAATCCTGTTAAACCATTGCATGGTTTATTTTACTGAAAAAATACAATTCTGTAAATCCAAAAGAAATGTAAAAAAGGGACAGGCGCTTAATTTTTATATATCCAAAGGTTTGCTCCCGCGTACATCCCCTTCCCTAACGCCGAAAATTGTGCGCAATTTCCGCCTCCGGTCCTCATTCGCTTAGACCTTCTTCGCTCACTCCGGGGCACGGGAGTGGGGATAGTCCGCTCACGCAAACCGGATTTATGCGGTGGAATGAAAAAGGTAAAAAAGGGGACAGGCGCCAAATTTTGATGAGACCAAAATGTAGGGGCCAATGGCAGTTGGCCCGTAAATGAATTGATTGGCAATTATTGAAGGGACCAACCACCAAGACTACGGTCGAAGTGCCCTTCGACCCTACATCTGGAAACTCAGGGGCTGAGATTGGATGATTGAGGCCACAATGCCCCCCAAAACAGCAGTATCTTCAGTACAGAGTATCTGTTTAATACTGCAATTAAAGAGGATGTTGCACTCCGGGGGGAACTCATCGTCTCCGGCCCAGATAATAATGGCCATGTGTATCTTGGCAAAGGGGTAAAATGAAATGGCGGCGGTGCCCTGATCCAACTTTTCCGCGCTTAACCTTGGCATAGCAGCAAAGATCGACTCCGGCCGGCTGCCGAACTTGGCCAAAATACGATCCACTGACCGTTTGCGGAATGAGGGGAAATAAATCTCACCCCCGTCCAGCTCTTTAAATGAAATCCAGCGGTCGTTGCTGACTTCTCCAACCTGCGCCTCTGCTGCCAGGTAATGGAGGAGGAGAATTTGCTGATGTTCATCCAGGGGTGGCAGGTCGGCAGGTGAGATGATCTGACGTTGGCCTGGATTTACCTGAAAGGACTGATTGATGAAGGTGATGGACATCTCCTTTTGCTGTGACTGTTCCAATGCCTGCCAGGCATTGTTGATTGCTTGTTCATAACCCATGTGAAGACCTTCTTTAATTATTGCAAGTTGACAAATTGATTCACCATCATGTCACCAAGTGAATCCGGTTGTAATGGTTGCCTCTGATTTCACTGTATCTCTGGCGGTATTGTTTTACGGCAGATGGCAGGTATCCAAGAATGTCACGATCGGTGACGCCATCCTCCCCAATCTCTTCTGCCGCCAGGTCACCGGCAAAACCATGGAGAAAAACGCCGGTTTTTACAGCAGATGTGAATGGTAATCCCAGGCAATACATGGCGGCAATGGTACCGGTGAGTACATCTCCGGAGCCAGCGGTTGCCATGCCTGAATTGCCGCTCAAATTGATATACAGCTTGCCGGTGTTTGAGCCGATCAATGAGTGCGCTCCCTTTACGACAATGGTGGCCTTTAATTTTTCACAAAGAGAGGGCAGGAGTTGAACGATTTCGTTTTTTAATTTTTCAACGGTAAGGCTGGTCAGGCTTGCCATCTCTCCCAGATGGGGTGTGAGTATGGTTTCATGATTTCTCTTCTCTAATCGTTCAGTCTTACCGGCCAGAGCAGTGATGCCATCTCCGTCCAATAATATTGGTTTTTTTACCTTTTCGATTAAGAACAAGACCAATTGCTGGGTCTCCTCAGCCAGTGATAATCCAGGGCCGATAACCACCAGGTCGCATTGCTGAGATAAATCGAGCAGTTGCTGTCTATTTTTCCAGGCTATGCTCCCCCCCGGGGTGGTTTCCTGTTGGGGATGAAATACAATTTCACTCCCCATGGTGGCAATTCGCGGGATGATGGAGGCAGGTGCAGCCAGACGGGCATAACCACCACCAGCTTTTAAAAACGACAAAGCGGCAAAAAGGGGTGCGCCATAGTAGCTGGCAGCACCGGCCACAAAAAGGGCGGTGCCGAACTCACCCTTGTGCCCATCCGCTTTGCGGGCTGGTATATTATCCGGAGTATTGGTTTCAAGTCGAGGATTTTTTTTATGGGTCAGGGATTGGGGAAAAGATATATGGGACACAAAGAGTTTGCCGTTGTATTTAAACCCGGGATAAAAGAGGTTGCCGATTTTCGGCAGGCCGAAAGTAATCGTATAATTGGCATGAACG
>CBFDCH010000091.1:0-7540 GCA_965603235.1 uncultured bacterium
AAAAGAGGATTTAATTAAAAATGGTAAAACCGCACTCGCACAACTCTTTGAAACCCTGACAACTCTCAACAGCAAACTGAAGCTAACGGATAGGTTACTTGCCATTACCCTGAGAGATATCCAGCTCAAAAAAAAACTGCTGATAGAACAACAAATATCAAACTTCGATTATCTGGCTACCCTGACCCGGAATGAACAGATCATGTCACAAAGCAATGATTTGAAGGCTCAGAGAGAACTAATCAAAGTTTATATCAATAAAACCATCGGACAATTAGTGGAGGACCAATGAAAAAAATAATTATACTTATCGCTATAAGTTTGTCCATATTCTCATGTTCGGCTCCGCACCAGGGGGAAATCAAAGTGCCCGGCTTGATCGACGCAGAGATCATCACCTTAAAATCCCTGGTTCCCGGCACCATTGAAGATATTCATTATAAAGAAGGGGACAAGGTTGAGAAGGGGCAACTATTGGTTGAAATAGATACAAAAAAAATCAAGAATCAGCTGCTAGAATTGAAGATCAAATTTAATACTCTGAAGATCAACCAGAACAAAGTGGACAAAAAACTGGCCTTTGTTAATGAGAACCTGAATTATCTGCTGAAACAGGTGAAGCGGTATCAGAGGTTAAAGGCCAACAAGTCCATAGCTGGAGACACTCTAGAAACGATGAAATTAAGACTACTCGAGGCCCAAACCTCCCGCTACGAGTTACTTAAAACCCTGGAAGCACTGGAAATGCAAAAAAATGAACTGGCCAACAAAGAAGAGTACCTTGAGCTGCTGACAAAAGAACACCGGCTGCTGGCGCCCATAAATGGATTTATACTGGAGAAATTTGTTTCTCCGGGAGAAAATGTCTTCCCGGGCACTCCCATGGCGGACATCCTTGATTTGTCAAGTTTTTATATCGAGGCCTTTGTTGAGCACCGGGAAATGTCCACCCTGAGGCTGGGACAAAAGGTTCACATTATAGTTGACGGCCATACGGGCAAGAAACTATTCGGTACCATAACTCATTTCGGCCGTAAGGCTGAGTTTTCACCCAAATATATCGTCTCGGAGAAGGAGCGGCAATCACTTCTCTACCAGATAAAAATAACACCCCTGGGCAACCGGGATGTTTATAAAGTAGGCATGCCGGTCACGGTATCCATCACTGCAAAAGCAAACGACAGTCATGAATAATACAGATTAAATATGATTGAAATACATAACCTAAGCAAATCCTTCAATAAATTACCCGTATTGGAGAACATCTCCTTTAAAATCAACCGAGGCAAAATCACCATTGTGGCGGGCGCCGACGGCGCCGGAAAATCGACCCTTTTCAAAATTTTAATGGGATTGCTGAAAAAAGAGAGCGGGACAATAAGAGTGAACCAGGAGGAGGTGGATGCCCAACACAAAAAAATCACCTCCATCTGCGGTTACATGCCGGAAAAATTCTCCCTTTACCCCGATCTAAGTGTTGAGGAGAATATGAATTTTTTTGCTGATATAAACCAAATCCCCATGGAGAGACGGGAAAGACTCAAGGAGAAATTGCTGAGTAAGACCGGCATGGTCCAGTTTAAAAAGAGGCGAGCTGGTGAGCTTTCAGGGGGAATGAAACAAAAACTGGCACTCTCCACAATCCTCCTCTCCGCCCCCCAGTTTATCATACTGGATGAACCAACCACCGGCGTAGATCCCCTCTCCCGCCTGGAGTTCTTTGACATCATCAATGAATTGAAGGAGGAGGGAAAAACCATCATCATTGCCACCCCCTACCTGGAGGAAGCGGAGAAGGGCGATTATATCATTTTCCTCAACAGGGGCGTTATCACCAAACAGGATACCATAACACGGTTAAAAAATACTTTTGCAGCTAAAATATTTAGTGTCTTACCGAAAGGAAACATATACGAGCTCTTGGAGGAATTGAGAAAGAAAGAGGTTTTCCAGGACAATTTATACATAAAGGGGAAATTTTTAAAATATATCCAGGAGGAGCCCGGCTCCTGGTTAGAGCAGATTCCCCACCAGCAGGTCAAAGAGGAGAAGCCAACCCTGGAAGACATCTATCTCTACTATCAAACAAAAAAAATGTCAGGGCAGCACCAACATGGCTGATATCATTGAGGTTAACAATCTGGTTAAAAAATTTGGCACCTTCACTGCTGTAAACTCGATCAGCTTTTCGATAAAACAGGGTGAGATACTCGGCTTCCTGGGTCCCAACGGCGCCGGAAAAACCACCACAATTAAAATGATCAACGGATTGTTGAAAATAACATCCGGAGAGGTAACCATCAAGGGATTGTCTGTAACAAAAAACCGGCGGGAACTAAAAAAGATCATGGGCTACATGTCACAAAAATTTTCCCTTTATCCCCTATTGAACTCCATGGAAAATATTGAATTTTTCGCTGGAATCTCAGGAGTCCCCGCTGTTGAAATAAAGGCAAAAAAAATAGAGATTGCCGGACAACTCTCCCCTACCCTGCTAAAACAGCGGGTTATTGATCTACCTCCAGGAATCCGTCAAAAAATCGCCCTGTTTGTCTGTCTGGTAAGTGATCCGCAAGTAATCTTCCTGGATGAACCTACTTCCGGTGTGGATCCGCAGGTCAGACGGCAATTCTGGCTTGACATTTATCATCTCAAACAGCGGGGTAAAACTGTACTTGTCAGCACCCACAATCTGGACGAAGTAGAATATGCTGACCGCATCTTAATCATTCACAAGGGACATATTATTGTGGAGGGGGAGCCGACAGAATTAAAGGCCCTTCACCAGAAAGAATCAATCGAAGATTTGTTCAGGGACGCCATCTACCAAAATGAAACGGCTTAAAGCGGTTATTGCCAAAGAGTTTTTTCATATACTCAGAGATCCCACCAGCCTTACCATTGTGTTCTTGTTACCCGCAGTAATGATCCTTATGTATGGATACTCTATCAGCTTTGACCTGAATCACATTCAAACCGGGATAATTGATCATGCTCAGGGTGAAATGTCCAAACAACTAATCAAGCGCTTCAAAAATAACAAATATTTTATCATTAAAGATCTGAAGAGCAGCTACGCGGACCCCAGAAGCGAAGGGAATAAACAGCTTCGCTCCGGTTTATTAAAGGAAATCATCACCATTCCCGCAGATTTTAATCGCAAGATCATAAACGGCCAGCAGGCGGAAATTGGCATAATCATTGACGGCAGTGACGCCAATGTGGCCAATCTGGTTCATCAGTACAACGAACAAATCATCATGGATTTTGTTTCCGATTATTTTGATCTTAGGAAATTGCTTGCCATAAAAACAAAAGTCTATTTTAATCCGGAGATAAAAAGTGCATATTTTTTTATCCCCGGGCTAATCGCCGTACTGCTGTTGATGATATCCGGCCTGTTAACATCGCTGAGCATCTCCAGAGAAAAAGAGCTGGGTTCAATAAACCTGATTTTTATTTCACCGCTAAAATCCCATGAGATAATAATAGGCAAAACCATCCCCTACATTTTTGTGGCACTGCTGGATGGGCTGGTAATATTGTTGTTCGCAGTCTTTTGGTTCCAGATCCCCTTTCGGGGCAATCTTTTTATCCTTTTGATATTCTCCCTCCTATACATTTTTTGTGGCTTGGCCATGGGAATTCTCATCTCCACGGCTGCTCCATCGCAAAAAATTGCCATGTTCGCCACCATCCTGATCACACTGCTCCCCTCAATTATGCTCTCCGGGTTTATTTTCCCCCTTGACTCATTAGCACCGGTGTTGAGGGGCATCTCCAATCTCATCCCAGCCACCTACTTTTTAAGAATCATCAGGGGCGTGGTGGTGAAAGGCGCTCAATTTAAGCACTTCCTGGGTGAGGCCCTGGCTCTGGTGGTATTCAGCCTGTTGCTAATCGCCATTGCCAGCAAAAAATTTAACAAATTGCGGACCAAAACAAAATGAGATTGACATACCTGGTTAAAAAGGAGTTTATCGAAATCAAACGGCAGCGGGAATTACTGCCCCTCATATTTATCGCACCACTGATCATGATCGTTTTGCTGGGCTATGTGGTGAAAACCGACATTGAAAATATTCCAGTGCAAATTGTAAATCTTTCCCATAACAAAACCACCACCCGGATCATCTCCCGTATCCAGCATTCACCACTGTTTAAGGTAAAAAGCATTCTCCAACACCCGGTTAAAAGCAAAGAGATTCTTCGGCAGGGCCGCGTCAAAGCCATCATTCTGTTCCGAGATCCCATCAGTCAGAATTCACCGCTCAACTATCCGGAAGTACAAATTTTGATGGACGGTATTGATTCCAACACATCATCCATTGCGGCCGGCTATTTTAATGGCATTATAAAAAAATATCTCTTAACAGACCTGCAGAAGAGAGGGCGGCACTTACCCATTGAAAATAAAACCCTTATCCGCTACAATCCGCAATTGCGCAGCATCAACTATATGGGCCCGGGCATTGTGGCTCTGCTGCTCACCATAATATCTCTATTTCTGACATCCATTTCCATTGTCAGGGAGAAAGAACAACAAACCATGGATACCCTGCTCATCTCCCGACTCACACCCATTGAGATATATCTGGGCAAAGCAATTCCAATGGCCATCATCGGTTTTCTTCAAATGAGTCTGGGTATCCTGGTGGTCGTTTTCTGGTTTCAAATTCCGGTTCGGGGAAACCTGCTTTTTTTGCTTCTCGCAGCAGTCATATTCCTGGCAGCTAATCTCTCATATGCCCTGCTCATTTCGACCCTGACATCGACCCAGCAGCAGGCCCTCTTTTTCTCCTGGTTCTCCATGCTCACCTTTATCCTCCTCTCCGGACTCTTCACTCCGGTCGAAAATATACCCTCAGGCCTCCGTATCCTGGCTGACATCAATCCGCTGCGCTATCTGATCAAAATTATTCGTGAGATATTCCTCAAAGGCA
Source organism: uncultured bacterium (assembly GCA_965603235.1). GTDB lineage: Bacteria > Acidobacteriota > Aminicenantia > UBA2199 > UBA2199 > CBFDCH01. Next base: position 4,944 of record CBFDCH010000091.1, read on the forward strand.
ATGGCATCGAATATTTCTATCAAGATATACTGGCTTTGATGGCCATTGCCGCCGTAGTCATCACCATCTCCACCCTCAACTTCAAACGCTTCATCTCCAAGTAAGCCATTTGAAATGAGTGGAGCAAGCGTTATATAATAGGAAAATGGAGTCAGTTCCGTGTTAAAAAAAGAATCGCTCACATTGATCCTTATTTTATTTATTTATCTTTTGGTATTCTTCCTCATGCCTGCCAAAGGATTCTGGATCGTGGATAACGGCAATAAATTTATCCAGATGAAATCGATTCAACAAAATCATTTTGGTTCAGCCGCCATCCCCTGGAAGGGACAAAGTTACGATCCGCAATATGACCTCAATCCCTTGCCCAATCCCTTTTCAGTAGTAAAAGACAAAAAATTATATTCAATTTTCCCCCCCTTCTTTTCACTCCTGTCCGCATTGTTCTATTCTGTTCTCGGACTCAAGGGTATTTACCTCATACCGTTTTTATCCGGACTGGCTATTGTGCTGGGCATATTAAAAATTGGCCGTTTGCTGAACTTTACTGAAAACCAAAAATTGGCAGCCATGCTGCTGAGTGCCTTTGCCACCCCAATTTTATTTTACAGCTTTTCCTTCTGGGAACATACCCTGGCAGTGTGCCTGGTAGTCTGGTCAATTGTCCAGGCATTACTTTTTAACCAGAAACAGCGGGTTAAGTACCTGGTGGCCTCCGTTTTACTGGCAACCCTGGCCATCTATTTCAGGGATGAACTGTTTATTTATATTGTGGTTCTCACACTTTCCCTCCTCTATGTCAACAAGGAGGGTCGATTGAAAGCTGCCTGCATCATGACAGCCACTTTTATACTGACAATCCTCCCCTTGTTTGTCTGCCAGTATCTTTTGAGCGGCATGCCCCTTGGCGCTCATTTAAGCAAACATATCCATGTCGCCAAAAGTGTCATTGTCCACTTAAAGGACCGGCCACAGGTTATTTATAATTTGTTTCTGGCACTATTTTCTCCAAAATTTATCTCATCGATTCTAATTGTTTTTTACTTAATGACAATAACTGGTTATTACTTTCTGGCCAAAAAATGGCAGAAAATAATGACCAACCTATTCACCATTCTGATAATCATCCACTCCCTGATGCTGCTGATTCTATCATTCGACAGCCGCATCCTGAGCAAATTGCTGGACAGCAACAGCTTGTTTGCCGCCTCGCCATTCTTACTTTTGCTTTTAATCAGGAACCAGCAGGCTGATAAACAATCCGGCAGCCTGGCCGGCATTTCATTTCTGCGAAAGGTAACGGCAGGTTTTATTCTGGTGTATCTGGTGGCTGCACCAAAAGTGGGTTCAACCGGGATTCACTGGGGTTGCCGCTTCCTATTACTCCTATACCCGCTGTTAACAATTCTTTTAGTCAATAATTTCAAAGACAGGTTCAGCAAAACCCTGACACTAAAAAACCTGGGCCTGATTGCTATACTTTTACTCTCCCTCTTATTGCAGGTTTCTTCGCTATACCTCCTGTTTGAGAAAAAATCCTTTAATGGAAAATTGAACGAGTATATCTTGCAGCGGCCGGAACAAATTATTATCACCAATATCTGGCACGCCCCTCAAGATCTTTCATTCAACTTTGATAAAAAATTATTGTTTTATTTCAAAAATAAAACACAAATGGCTCGAATCAACCAGATATTAAAACAATTAAAGACCGAAGGGATTGGATCTGTTTTATTTATCTCACCCGCAACCAGATCCATTGAGCCGGGTATCTTGACCCATTTTAAATTCAGAGAATCAACCATTTTCTCATTTCGAATAAAAACCCTTAAACTATAGACCAGGTAAATAAAATCAGTTTGTTGACAGGTTAAAAATCTCCTTCAACTGAAGCAACCGGTCCTTCTCAAAGCAAGATCCGACCAGATCTAAATATTCAATACCCTGGTTGCAAAAGTACTCAAGCGGTTGATGCAAATATTCCACAAAATGGGCCATCAACGCCTGGTCAGTGCTCATCATTGCCCTGATCTCTGCTTTTATCCTCAAAACAATACCCATTTCATAAGGACTCTTTAACCGATTGGCATAGTGGTCCGCACCTTTTAAGCTCTTAAGAGCCTGAGAATACTTTTTTTCCCTGACTAAAAGTAACGACCTGTAACCTTCAGCCAATGATCTACCCCAAAGGGTATCCAGCTTATTGTACATACCAATCGCTTTATTAAAATAGTCTGAAGAGTCCTTGGAATCACCCTGTTCAAAGGCCGCCTGACCAGCGTTGGTAAAAAACACTGCCAGACTTGAAAAGGCATTTTTCTCCCTGGCAATTTTTATGGCCCGGGAATAATATTTGAGGGCTTCGGCAAATTGTTTCTTACACCGCCTGATATCACCAATATAATTATAGGCCGCTGCAATACTAAGGGAATATTGGTCAATTTTATCATTCAGCCTGGAAAAAATTGCAATTGATTCTTTAAAAAATACCTCTGCCTGGTGGTAGGCTCCGGCCATCATCCGGTGCAGCCCTTTTAGCCTCAATAGCTGAGCCACATTGTTTTCATAACTATATCGTTGAGCAAGGGGAAAGGCCA
>CBFDCH010000092.1:0-7539 GCA_965603235.1 uncultured bacterium
CCTGCTCAGCTGATTAAACAAACATTTCAAACATTTTTGGCGCCTGTCCCCTTTTTCTTTTACTTTTTCTTTTAAACCCTCTTTCGTATATTAAATGGGTAGAAGTTTAAAATTTAAAAAATAGTGGAGGAATGGTATGAAAAGCAAAAAAAAGGTATTTATTGGGCTGTTTTTTCTCATTATTACCATACTTGCCTGGGGTACAAAAAAGAATTTCCCGGTTTTAAAAGGTCCCTATATGGGTCAAAAAGCACCAACAGCGAAAGCAGAACCATTTTTGGATGGAATCATCTCGATGTTAAAAGAACCCGAAATGTGCGCTGCTTTTACAAAAAATGGCAAAGAATTTTATTTTAACAAGTACCATGATAATAATTGGGCGATTTTTTGTTGCCGGGAAGTTAATGGAAAATGGCTAAAACCAGAACTAATATCTTTTACATCTGTATATACTGATCGTGATTTCACCATGTCGCCAGATGGGACCAAAATTTATTTTGGCTCAAACCGGCCCAAGAAAAAAGGGGGAGAAACCTTAAGTGCATTGGATTTATTTGTAACCCAAATGACTCCTTCAGGCCAGTGGTCCGAGCCACGAAATATTGGCCTTCCAGTCAATACCAATTATGGGGAAAACTATCCCTCTGTTGCCCAAAATGGGAATCTCTATTTTTTTTCCTGCAGCGGTGAGGGTTTCGGTGGTTGTGATATCTATATGTCCCGGCGGGTTCAAGGCCGATATCTTTTGGCTGGACGCAAAAATCCTCCAGGATATAAAAGTAAAAGAAAATTTCTAAGAGGAGGTTTTATGATAAACAAGAAAAAGATTTTGATTGGGGCATTTTTACTGGTCAACGCAATATTCGTCTGCGGGGGAGAAGAGAATTTTCCGGTTTTAAAGGGTCCTTACCTGGGCCAAAAACCTCCTGGTCTGACACCCAAGGTGTTTGCACCTGGAATTGTTTCCACTTCAGCATCCGAAGGGGGGTCTTCATTTACCTCCGATGGCAAACTTTATCTGTTTGTGAGAGCCGGATCTACACAGGATGGCATTTTTATCATGGAACAGAAAAGGGGTGTCTGGCAAAAACCTCGGCTGGCCCCATTTTCAGCCGGCAAATATGATTGGGATTTTATGCTGGCTCCTGATGATAAAACACTATTTGTGTCGTCCGGACGGCCCGTAAAAGGAGGAGGACCTCCAGTCCGGGACTACCGGATTTGGACGACCAAAAAAACTATTACAGGATGGACAAAGCCTTTTCTGCTGCCGCCACCGGTAAATACAGGCCAGCATGACAGTTATCCTTCAGCTGCTGCCAATGGCACCCTTTACTTTTTCAGCAACCGCAAAGGGGGAACAGGTAACGGTGATATTTACAAATCCAGAAGGATAAAGGGAAAATATCCAGTGGTTGAAAATCTGGGCAAGCCTGTGAATAGTAAACACCACGAGGTCGATCCCTTTATAGCACCCGATGAGAGTTATCTCATTTTCTGTTCTGACAAGCCAGGTGGATACGGAAAGGATGATATGTACATCAGTTTTCGTAAATCAGATAGTTGCTGGTCGCAGCCGATAAATATGGGCAAAGAGGTGAATTCTCCATATCAAGAGTATATCCCCTATGTTACTCCGGATGGCAAATACTTTTTCTTCACCACTAACAAGACAGGTAACCGGGATATTTACTGGGTGGATGCCAAAATTATTGATACCTTGACACCGAGTAACATAAAATAATCGCTGATTCCCTGTAAAAAAAATTGGCGCCTGTCCCCTATTTGTCTTGATTGTGTCTGTTGCCCTGAAAAAAACGGGATAGTTGTAGAAATTTGTTGTTTTCTACTTGTGTTTTTGTCCCCCTTTTTTTTGTTTTAATTGTCTCCAGCCAGGCGATTATATAACCAGGCAACAATTCCAGCTCCAACCAAACCCAGAACAAATCCCCAGATCAGTCCGATGACACTACCCAATGGACTGATTGAATAACCCTTTAAAACACTGCCGATAAAGGTGGGATTACCACTAGCTCCCTTAATAATGATTTTCCACCAGGTGACCAGAAAAAGGGCTGCTCCCCAGAGAACACCATTGCTCAAGGCAAAGGCTTTGATGTTTAATTTCATATTTCCTCTCCTTCCATCTTTAATTGTACTCTTTTCGAGGACAAAATTACAAATATAGCTTGATGGTTTTAGCTTTCCTAACTTAAAAATCGCAGTTTGTTAAGGCCTTAGCGCGAATTTCCGTCATGGAGAAAGCATTTTTCCCGGTTTTTTTGTGCCTTAAGGGTAGTACTTTTTTACCAATTCCTAAAATCTTTGGCGCCTGTCCCCATTTATGGATTGTTAAAACCAAGTCATTTTTTTTGAACTATAACTCCTTGTCAAACGCTCTATGAATCAGGCGAGATTTGCTGGTCTTGCAAATCATTGTCTATTTCGTTTATAAATATATTGGTTGAAATATTTCGACTATTAGGAGGAATACCATGAAAAAAGGAATGACCATTGCTGTTTTTTTTGCATTACTCAGCCTGGGGTTGGTTTTTTACCTGTTTTTAGAGAAATCATCCACCAAGGAGCAACCAGCATCCGGACAACTTCATGTAAAAGAAGAAAAAGCTGTAAAAAACAAAACCATGGCTAAAATTGATGCTTTGACAACAGCCACATCCGCGCCCAATTTTGATGTGAAGCCGGTTAAACGGGGAGATGATATGACCGAGATCGGGGAATTTTTGAAGGCCCACCGCATGGGATTTTTGGCAACCGTGGACAATGGCAAACCCCGGATCAGGGCTTTTGGTATGATGGACCTGCAAGGGGAAAAGCTCATCTTCTCCACATCCAACAAAAAAGATGTGTTTAAGCAGTTGAAAAAAGAGCCCTATGCCGAGTGGATTGTTATGGATCAGAAAACCATGAAAACCTTGAGGGTATTGGGTGAGGTTGTTTTTATCTCAGACAACGCTGTTAAGGAGAAGTTGGTTGCAGGGAATGCCATGTTAAAGAAAATGTATAGTGGTGACCGGGCAAAAGAGCTGGAGATGTTTAATCTGTACATCCTTGAAGCCAACTGGTTTGGGTTTAACCGGCCCGCTCAACCAACGGGCGAACAAAAACAAGGACAATAATATTTAGGTCGATTTACTCTTTTTTTTTCTGTCTTGGTGGCTCTGCAGCCAATTTTTCATACTCAATCACAGCTTTTTTCCAGGTATCAGAAAGCCGTAGCCGCTTGGCTCTTCTGGTTTTCACCTCATAATTCCTGAAATGGTTGTACTTTACCAACAGGTCGTCGCCCAGCTTCCACCAGGCATTGACAATAGCATTGGCATTATTGATGCTGAATTCTGTTATCATCTTGATTGCTGCCTGTGGATTGGTTTTATATATGTGTGATGCAGCCTTATCCATCATAGAGATCATCTGCCTGGTATTGGATTCCCACTGCTGTTGAGCCTTGGCCACGTCTTTAATGGCTTGCGAGTAGATCACCTGGGTATGGAAATCAACGTAATCAAAAGCCCAGCGAGCCGATCCCCGGTCCAAATGAAAATGATCTCCCCTGCTGAAGGATTCCGGCATCTTGGTTATACCAGCATACAGGGGGATGAGACACGAGGTATCTTGAGCGCCCATGGCGATCCAGTTGATCCCACCAATCGGATCAGGGAGCCAGCTGCGGCATTGGGTGATGGTGGTATATTCGGCGGTGTTAACGCTGATGGTGCGGGATCCGTTGTACCGTTTTTTGTCATGGCTGAATCCGCGAAAAATATTGGGGTTGGCAAACGGTCCTCCCTTGATGCCTTTGGCAGGATCAAATTGGCTTCCCGGATACTTATCGCGCATCATGGTCATCACATCCTTTACCGAGATTTTTTTGTCCGGTTTCACGGAAAAGGGCAGGTCCATATTTTCGGTTGCCGGATTAAACTTTTGCGAGGGTGCAGCCAGGTCAAACAGACGCCACAGCCGGGCCCGGCGGCCCTTGCTGCTGACTGCGCTTCCTGTGCGTGGAGAGTAGGCATGCTTCCAGCTAAAGGATTTACCCTTCTGGGGATCATATAGGCCCATTTTAATGGCAAGGCTGACCACATTCGGAGAAGCCATGAAATTTTTCTTATCCTTGAGATTGATTTTACCGATGCGGGATTCATTGGGGCAAAAACTAATATGGTTGTCGGGTACACGTTGTGCACACCAGACTGATCCGGGTTCACCACTTTCAGGGGTCCATAGCGGGCCCACTGGCATGATCTCGAATAGCCAGATCTCTTTGGGATCAGCCACTGCCAGCATTTCGCCACTGTCATGAAAACCATACCCATACTTTTCCGACAGGGAACCCATCAGTTTTATGGCTTCACGTGCTGTTTTACACCTTTCCATTGCCAGCATGGTCAGGGTGGTTATATCCATGATGGCAGAGGGAGTATTGTTTCTCAATTTACCCCGGCAGCTGATGGTGGATTCAGCAATGCTCAATTGGTGTTCATTCATATGTCCAAATATTGCAAACTGATAACCATAGGTGTGGGGCACCTGCGGAATTTCCACGCCAGTATCATTTTCCACATACTTAACCCATTTGCCGCCCACATTGGGGGGCCAGGTTTTGAATTGATTGATATGATAAATTTTCCTTTTTGAATTTTCTTTATGGTCCGCGGCTGGGATATAGTGCCAGGTAAAGTCACACATACCGCAGTCAGCGGTTTGGCAGGCAATGACTGAACCGTCTATGGATGCTTTCCTGCCTACCAGAACTGTGGTACACATCTCCGGATCTTCAGGTGAAATTCTTTCACATGAACAATTTTCCTGGGTTGTGTCCGTTAAGCTAATCAGTGAAAAAGTAAAAATGAATAGCAGGGTTATTAAAAACCTTCTCTTTTTAAATTCCATAAAATTGCCTCCTTGAGCGAGCCTAGCTGAATCTAACAAATATCTAGATCAATTGAACTTGTTATCCACAGTGGATGAATTGATTGACCACTGCTTTAAGTGCGTCAGCATTGCCGAACAATTTTTCGCTTAGATCTTTATCTTTATGGGCCATCAGATCCTTGACCAGTTTATCGATCATTTCAATTGGAAAAACACCGTTTTTCTCATAAATATGGCGTTCCTTAAGCAATATTTCTGCTGCCTCATAACAGGATGCGGGCAGTTGCTTGGCATCCTTGATGCAACTGGCATCTTCTTTAACATATGACTGTTCTGCAAATTGCAGTGAATTTTCATTTTCTAAACCGTATAATGCCGCCACAGTAAGACCAGCCAGCAATTGATGGACATTGGCACTGCCATCAGGGCTGCGGAATTCAACGGTCTGGCGATTCATCAGCTCAGGTGTGACGTCGGTCTCCTGGGGATTGGCATCTTTAATCAAGGCTTCCACGCCCTGCCAGCCGAGTGGAACGCGAACCAGAACCGAGCGGTTGCGGCCTCCCCAGCAGATGCTGGTGGGAGCCTCCTGGTGGGGGACAAGCCTTAAAAATGAAGTTGGCACAGTGTTGGCAAAAGCAGTGAGCGAGGGCGCCAGCTGTAAAAAACCGGCTATCAATTTCCGGGCTGTGTCACTCAACTTACCGTCTTTGAGCATTTGATTGATACCATCCTTTATCAGGCGGGCATGTACATGGAGCCCGCTACCAGCGTGCCCCACAATGATCTTGGGAGCAAAACTCACCTCCAGCTCATACTTGTATGCCACTTCCCGGATGGCCCACTTGGCCAATACCAGTTGATCAGCGGCATCCTCAACTGGAACCGGTAAAAACTCAATCTCATGTTGAACCATTTCAATGTCCCCATGAATTATGTTGCCCACTTCAGCGTGGCCGTATTTAATATGCCCGCCAATCTGGCTGATGATATTCATGGCTTCACGGCGGATAGCGCCCCACTTGGAAAATGGATGGGATTCGTGATATCCTTTTTGTTCGATAATGGGATAAATCGAATCAATTTCTGAGAGTAAATAGTATTCCAATTCCCCCATGGCCTCAAGGGTGAAACCGGTTTTGTCCTTTAATACCTGGTGGGCCCGCTTGATAATATTTTCCGGAGAACTTTCCAGGGGCAATCCTTCGGCGGTGTAGTAGGAACAGAGAATATCCAGGGTGGGCACCTCGGTAAAGGGATTAACAAAGGCGGTTTTATACCTGGGGATCACATAGAGGTCACTGGCAGATATCTTGATATAGGAGAAGAGGCTTGAACCATCAACCCGTTCGCCAGTGGAGAGGATCTGGTCCAGGTGTTTTTTACTGTTTATGACAAAGTTAAGTGTTTTTAAGCGGCCATCTCCGCCTACATAGCGAAAATTAAGCATTTTAATGCCATTTTCAGCAATAAATTTCATCAAATCGTTTTTGGTAAAATCTCCAGGTGCCTTGTTGAGGGATTGCACCAGGCGGTTGGGATTTAATTTTATGTCATCACTCATGAATAGTACTCCTTATCAATACTTGTTGTGAAAATTTTAGGTATATAGAATATATGAAAATTTTCGCAAAAATTCAAGTCGTTTATTAAGTCAATCAACACATTGGGACAATTTTTTTTTATCCGGGCGATTAATTATTGAATCAACCCATCCAGCCAGTGGATGATGTTCAGGAGTAATAGGGCATTGTCTTTGGCCTGGGGATGGCTTAAGCCAAAGGATTGTTTTCCCACACGCTGGGCTGTAAACATGGCTGCCTCGCCAAACACCACTACCCGGCCCTGGCCGAATTTTTTATATGCACCTTGAGAAAATCCATCGATTTTCTGGTATTTGGTATCCTTGGTAAAGGCCCAGGCCTGCTTGGGCAACAATTGGATAAAATTGTCCTTAAAGCAGATAATGGGTGAAGCATCGGCAGGAATCTCAAAGGCCTGGCCGGTAAAGGAGGCCAATATGTTAATCCTTTCATTTTTATTCCGGCCCTGGGTGAGGGAATTTGTTTTCAAGGTATTATCTTGTCTTGCAAAAATAGCTGGACCCCGCTCATTTTTATCCTTGGGCATGGCAAAGCCATTGTACATCTTAAAGCCAAAAACAGCGGCAAGCTCGGCGGCTGCACCTGGAAAGGGCATGTGGTCTGCGATTAAAAAGAGTGATCCGCCACCGGTAATCCACTTGCTCACTGCCTTGATTTCTGCTCTGGTAAAAGCGGATGGACAGGGCAGGTTCCAATTTCCCACATTACTGGCATGCTGGGAATTGGCAATCACTAAAATTTCCCCCTTTTTTAGCTCAGCCAAAGTAAACTTTTTAGTAAAGGGCAATAGGGTATAGCCATCCTGGCTGAGAAACTCGGCAAAGGGTTTGTAGCGGCCGGAGATGGTGTGAAAATTATGGTGGGCTTCATCAATAAAAATTACCGGCCCCTTTTTTAATGGATAGACCGGCTTGTCCACCTTTACTTGAAACCCCTCATCCGCCACTTGTTGGGTAAAGGCTGATTGATTGAAAAGAATGATAAGAGACGCTGCCATAACAACAAAAAATATTCTTGTTTTCATGAAAACGAATCT
>CBFDCH010000093.1:0-7526 GCA_965603235.1 uncultured bacterium
GTTTATTTCACGCTTGGCTTCTATATCCAGATCGACCTTAAATTCTGTTTATTTGAAAAGGGCATACATGGTTTCAACCGGTGGCTGGGATGAGAATCCAGCCATAGAGGAGATGGCACAGTCAATCGCTTCTGCCCCGGCCTTAACACCGGCCATATAGCTGGACGGTCCCATACCGCTGGTGGCATGGCAGTGTAGTTGAATGGGAATATTGATTTCCTTGACCAGGGCGCCCACCAGCTTTTCAGCCGCTTTGGGGGAGAGGATACCGGCCATATCCTTAATGCAGAGAGAATCAATACCCAGCTGAACCTGGGCTTTGGCATCCTTGACGAATTTTTCAACCGTATGCACCGGGCTGATCGTATAGGAAAGGGTACCTTGAGCATGGGCGCCATACTTTTTAACGGCCCGGATAGCTGCTTCCAGGTTTCGGGTATCATTCAAAGCATCAAAAATGCGGAAAATGTCTATGCCATTCTCCACAGCCCAGGCCACAAAACGGTCGACCAGGTCATCGGGGAAATTTTTGTATCCAACCAGGTTTTGCCCACGCAATAACATTTGCAATGGGGTTTTTTTGGCTCTTGATTTAATCATTCGCAGCCGTTCCCAGGGATTTTCTTTAAGGAAACGGAGGCATACATCAAACGTTGCTCCACCCCACACTTCCAGTGAATAGTATCCCACGGCATCAATGGTATCGATGATTCTTTTGATATCCTCACTTGTCATGCGGGTGGCCCATAATGACTGGTGGGCATCCCTCAGTGTGGTGTCTGTGATTCTTAGATTCGCCTTGGGCTTTTTTGTTGCCATTTTTTTACCTCTAATTAGTTTGTTTAGTTAAAAATTATTTTATTTCAATACCTTACCCATTTGTGAGTACAAATCAAAACGGTGTTTCAGTAATTTTTTGCTCGGATATTGCTGAAATTTATGTAAATGCTTTAGGAGCGCCTCTTTAATGTTGACCGCTGTTTCTTCATGATTTCTATGGGCTCCTCCCAGAGGTTCCTTTACGATTTCATTGATTACACCCAATTTTAACAGGGCCGGGGCGGTAATTTTAAGGGCTTCCGCCGCTTCAGGAGCGAATTTGGCGTCCCGCCAGAGTATGGAGGCGCAGCCCTCCGGGGAGATGACCGAATAAACGGAGTAGGAGAGCATCATGACCACATCTCCCACACCAATGCCTATGGCACCGCCACTCCCTCCCTCTCCGGTTACCAGGGTAATGATAGGTACCTCTATTTGGGCCATTTCAGTGAGGTTGTGGGCAATGGCTTCTGCCTGTCCTCTGGCTTCCGCTTCCAAACCCGGGTAAGCGCCACTGGTATCAATGAGGGTGATGATGGGTATATTGAATTTTTCCGCCAGCTTCATCAGGCGCAATGCTTTACGGTAGCCATCTGGTTTGGCCATGCCAAAGTTTCTTGCCACATTTTCGTCTGTGGTTTTACCTTTGTTGTGGCCGATAAGCATCACTTTTTGATCATCCAGCATGGCAAATCCACCGATTAAGGCCCGGTCATCGGAAAAACATCTGTCGCCATGCAATTCTATAAACTCATCGAACATGAGTGAGATATAATCCTGCAGGACCGGACGATTGGGATGACGGGCAATCTGGATGATTTGCCACGGAGTTAGGGTGTCGTAGATTTTTCTTGTCTGTTGCTGGCAGCGTTTCTCCAGTTCATGGATTTCAGAAGTGAAATTTACCTTTGATTTGTGGCTGAGTTCTTTTAATTCGGAAATTTTGTTTTCCAGATCTTTAATTGATTTTTCAAAATCCAATTGCATGGTTTCGCTTCCTTTTAGTGGTTACTCCCTTTGAAAAACCGGGTGATTTTATTCCAAAAACGGCTCAGCACTGATTTCTGTTTAACTCGCTTCCAGGCATAGGTTGTTTTTATTTCGATTTCCTTGTCCAGCTCTGCCGGGGTTAATGCCTTGCGGCACAAATTCTCCTGAGATTCATAATTAAAAATGTCGAGATCTTCCACAACGTCTATCACCAATGCCTCAATGCTGGATTTGCCCAGTTTTTTACAGGCTTCGATTCGCCTCCGGCCAGCCAGGAGAACATTCTTGGTATTGATTAGGATGGGGCACATCAGTCCATATTCATTTATGGAGCGAGCCAACTCATCAATATCACCGAGGTCTTCCCTGATTCTGGGATTGAGGACTATCAGATCAATATCAATGGTTTTTAATTCCTTTTCCATATCCGGAATCTCCTATATATTTTATCATTTTGATTCATCGTTGTTTACCGTTATAAAATTCCAGTATTCGACTGATAAGGCTTTTCATCTCCTTACGCTCAATAATATAATCGATAAATCCCTGCTCAAGCAGGTACTCTGCAGTCTGAAAATTATCTGGCAATTTTTGCTTTATGGTCTGCTCAATGACGCGACGGCCGGCAAAGGCGATAAGTGCTCCGGGTTCGGCAATATTGACATCCCCCATCATGGCATAGCTGGCAGATACACCACCGGAAGTGGGATCGGTCAGAATTGATATGTAGGGGAGTTTCTCCTGCTTTAATCGGGCAATACCGGCGCAGGTTTTGGCCATTTGCATGAGCGATAACATCCCTTCCTGCATTCGGGCCCCTCCGGAGGCGGAAACAATGATATAAGGGAGCTTATGCTGGGCGGCAAAATTGGCGGCCTGGAAAATCTTCTCTCCTGTGCCGCTGCCCAGGCTGCCCCCGAGGAAGCGAAAATCCATGATGGCAATTACCACATCTCTGCCCTCCAATTTACCCCTGCCAGTGATCACCGCTTCCTTTAGCTGGGTTTTATCCATGGTTTCCCTGATCTTATCCCGATAGGTACCTTTGCCATCCTTAAATCCCAGGGCATCGTTGGGTGTAATATCGGAAAAGATCTCTTTAAAAGTATTCTCGTCGATCAGCAATTGCAGCCGTTCAGTGCAGGAAATTCTGCCATGATGGTTACATTTGGAGCATACTTTAAGGCTTGCCTCCCAGTCACTTTTATAGACATGTGCCTTGCATTTGGGACAACGGACATAGATGTCTCTTTTTAATTCTTCTTTTAAAATTTCGCTCTTTTCACTTTTGCTGAACCAGCCCATATCAACCTTCCAGGATTATCATTTTTAATAGGCTATTGCCATAAATGGCAGCAGGCATCCTGCTAATTATATCCTAAATTTTTTTAGAAAGTCAAATTAGAGCCGCATCTGATCTGAAAAAAGGATTGAAATTTACTTTGTGGCACAGGGGGGTTAGCTTACCTCGCCATCCTGGTTAACTGCCAAAATTTTATACTGAAACTATTGATTTTCTTGCAAACCCCTGTGAAAAAACGACGATACCGTGTCATCCAACTCTACCAGGAGGACGTAATCATCCGTGGTTGAATTGGCGGTTTTCATATAAATACGATAGTGTTCGACGGGGATGTTATTTTCAGGGTTGCTGCTCCATGATAGCTGGTTGATATATTCCACGAAGAAAATGAAATTGTTTTCCAATCGCAGTAATTTAAAGTTCAGGGGGGGCAAAAAATGGATAATCTGATGGTTGCTGGCAGCCAGGGTATTCACCAGGCCATACCCCATAAAATGGTCGGGGCTATTGGCTTGCGACGATGTTTGCTGCAGGGCCTGGATTACATCAAGATTGGACCAGGAGGGATTGGCTTCCAGGATCAGGGCAGCTGCACCGGCCGTTAACGGGCACGAAAATGATGTGCCGTCCACATATCGATATCCATCTGCATCAGTGGGTGATGCAGCATACACATTCTCACCCATGGCCATTATATCCGGTTTAATCCGGCCATCAGCAGTTGGTCCGGTTGAACTGAAATTCACGCGGTTTTCATCGCTGCTTACAGCACCCACTGCTACGACCTGGGGGCTATCGGCAGGGCCGCCGATGGTACTTTCCGGAGGAATAGATGCTCCCTCATTGCCTGCTGAGTTAAAAACAAGGACTCCTTTGCTGGCTGCAATATTGGCTCCCTGGGTGACTATGGTGGTTTTGCCATCCATTTGTTCCCAGGTATAATCGCTTTCACCATGGGTGAACTGATCCCGGTAACTCAGTGAACTGCTGATGATGTCAGCCCCTTTACCTTCGGCCCATTCAGCTCCGGCAACCCAATGATCCTCTTCAATATGCCGCTCCCAGTCAGTGTTTTCAGTTTTTCCAAGGAGAAACGTTGCATTATATGCAGGTCCTATTAATTCTCCGGGTTTATATCCGGCAATCACGGATAGGGTTTGAGTGCCATGTCCGCCACCCCCCATATCTCCGCTCTCATCATCAACGTTGTTGTCATTGTTGACAAAGTCCCAGCTGCCGGCAATTTTCACCCCTTGCAATGCTTCATGTTCCAGGTGATTAAAACCACTGTCCAACATACAGATAATGACTCCTCTGCCGCTATAGCCCATGTCGTGGAGAGTGGGCACTTTTATCTGTTTGACCTGAGTCAGGGATTTTCCGTAGTTCAGGGAATGGATTGACTCTGGTGTACTCGTTTGCAGGGGTCTATGTACTAAGGATGGTGGTGGCTGCATAGGTCTGTGAAAACGTTTAACCCGGTCAATCTTTCTCACAAAGGTGAAGGCAGCAATAGTTTGCAGGATTTGACCTGAGGCCTCAACTGACACTGCATTTAACCATCGAGACTGGTGACGGATTTTATTTGCCATGGTACTTATTTGTTTAAAATACTGCTCAAATACCGGAACATCATAGGCGTCAACCAATTGGGAGGAAGTGGTGCGTTTCATCCTCCGTCGCCTACAGCCGAGATCAAGATCCGGGATCGCCTGTTTGATTCGCTGCTGCAGGTTTGGTCCTTTGTCTGTAAAAAAAATCCAGGCCACCTGGATCTGATTCACCCCTGAGTGGGTAATGGCCCGTTGCAGGGCGGCTGTGATTTTATCATTCCTGGTTCCCGGGACTATTGGCAGAACCAGTGCCAGACAAAAAATAATCATCAAACGGTATACCTTGCGTTTAATCATTTAACACCTCTATTCGGTCCCATGGGCCTCTTTGCTTTACCTTTGTTCTAACACATCCTTCCCAGGTTGTAAATATTAAGAGGCAATGCGGTTGCATTACTTTCCCCGCTATGATACAAAAAAATGACCAACACACTCATTTTCAAAAGAAGAGGATTATATGGCATTGTTTGCAAAAAGAAAAAAAGATGCGGCAACTACTGATTCAGACTCACTCTGTATGATTTTAAGCAGGGCATCAGCCCCTCCGGCCAATAAGCAGGTAGCCAGAATGCTTGACCGGGAGTTCGGTTCCTCTGCCAAAATAACTGACTCCAAGGATGGGGTGTGGATGCTGGATCTGCCGGAAGCAATCACCGCCTTTTTATCATATATTCCAGCTCCCATACCGGAACAGGAGGCAGAGGCTGCTGCTGCGGGCAACATTTTATGGCCAGGGGGGGAGGTAGAAGCTGCCAAACATCGTTCTCATGTGATTGTTGGCGTCCTGGGATCAGAATCAGATCGGGCAACAACATTGATGGCCTTATCCAGATTGGCTGCCTGTGTGCTCAATACATTTAACGGCATAGGTGTCTACTGGGGGTCCGGTCATGTTGCCAATTCCAAAGCGACCTTTCTGGAACTGCTCAAGGAGGCCTCAACCGAGAGCCTGCCCCTGAACCTGTGGATCCGCTACCAGCCATTTGAGAATGAGGATAAATCCCTCGGTTTTTATACCCTCGGCCTGGAACAATTCGGTTTAATGAACATTGAAGTTGACAGATGTTTGTGGCAGCCGATGAAACTATTGGAATTCATTTTTGACATTTCCCACCATTTGGTTGATAACGGCCCGGTAATCAATGATGGGGATACGGTGGGCGAGGATGAAAATCAACGAACTTATGTCAAGTACGCTGCCAGTATGCATGACAAAAAAACCAGGGTGTACAAAATCCTGATGGAATAGGATATTGCCTGATTTGTTATATTTATTATAAATATATGAGGATGCAATAATGGTCAAATTAATCAGGATTTTTATTATTTTATGTGTGGTATTTCCGTTTTTGGCTTGGGGCGGGGATGAGGATGTAGAAAAATTTAAGGTAGTAAAAAGTTATAAATTACCTGACCCTGCCTATGAAAAGTGGGATGAAATTGAGCACTTCTGGTTTAAAAATATCTATAAAAAAGTGATGGCTAAGTATCAATTGAAATTAAGCTGTGCCAGGTGTCCCTATGTCTATTACACCGTAATTTTGTATATTAATAAGGATGGCAAACTAATCAAACTCAAAAAATTGAAAGAGAACGTTTGTTTTGAAAAAGGGCCCAAAGGAATGCTGAAAGATTTTGTCAAATATTTTAAGGACCTGGAGTTTCCTGAGGAGTTGAGGTGCATCGGCATCGAGGTTCGCCTGGGCACTGGCCTGAAATGCTAGGCCAATACCGGCAGTTCAAGAATTATGGATAATCCCCGCAAGTATGGCTCCCCGCCCTTTACCGCGGCCGTCATCCATGGGGGTCCTGGAGCGCCGGGGACCATGGCTCCGGTTGCCAGAATTCTTTCTGTTAACACGGGGATAGTGGAACCGCTGCAAACCGCCGATTTTCTTGAAGGGCAGGTACAGGAGTTAAAAGCCCTTTTGCGGAAGTCCGGCAGCCGGCCCATGACATTGATTGGCTCTTCCTGGGGAGCTATGCTGGCCTTCATTTTTGCGGCCCATTTCCCCGGCCAGGTTAAAAAACTGCTGCTGGTGGGCAGTGGTCCATTTGAGGAGTCATATGCTGAAAACTTGATGGATGTCCGCTTAAGCCGGTTGCAGCCAGGAGAAAGGGATAAAGCGTTGTTGTTAATCACTATACTGGCTGACGGGAATCCACGGGAAAAGGATAACGCCCTCCATCAATTGGGCGGACTTTTTACCAGGACAGACGCTTACAATCCCATCACCCTTGATACCGAGGTTATTGAAGTCAAATATCGTATCTATGAGAAGGTATGGGCCCAGGCTCAGGATTTACGGGCCACAGGACAATTGTTGAAAATGGGCAAATCCATCAGCTGCCCGGTGGTTGCCATTCACGGTGATTACGATCCCCATCCTGCTGCTGGAATAAAAATTCCCCTGGAAAAGGTGTTGACCCATTTCAAATTTATTCAGTTAGAGCATTGTGGTCACCTGCCCTGGATCGAAAAAGAGGTCAGGGAACCGTTTTTCAACATTCTGGCAGAGGAATTGGCCACCACCTGATACGAGGCAAAACTCAGATAGCCTGGTTGAGTGTTATTGGATTAGTGAGGCTCGCAAAGATCCTTTGCCGCTTGCATAAGTCCGCTCAGGAGCTTTGTCATATTGGTAAAATTGAGGGTAATTACGGTGTCTGTGGGTCTATGATAGTGGGGATTGCGGTAAAATGATGTATCTGTGATCATGATGGCAGGGAATCCCATTTTCCAGAAGGAGCTGTGGTCGGAGAGGTCAACGCCTGGAACCCAGTTGACTGTGGTGAGGCTT